>DAOWNJ010000059.1 GCA_030642645.1 Dehalococcoidia bacterium
ATTAAGAAGATGGAGCTCGAAAGGGATACCCAGTCTATTAGAAAGCTTCGCTCTGATGCCCAGGCCTCTGAGCTTGCCCAGAGGCTTGATGGGCTCTCCATCACCATTAAGGCCAGGGTTGGTGCTGAGGACCGCCTCTATGGCTCGGTGACATCTGCTAATATCGCAGAGGAGCTTTACCGCTTGACTGGCTATGGGATAATAAGAGGAAGATAGAGCTCGAGGAGCCAATAAAGAGGCTGGGAAGCTACCAGGCGGTCATCAGGCTTTCCTCAAAGCTGGTGCCTCGCATAGGCGTCATCGTCGAGGAGGAGTAGGCCCTTGTATCAGGAGAAGCTCCCTCCACATGATGTGGGTGCTGAGGAGGCGGTTTTAGGCTCCCTCATTATAGATAGCGAGGCCATCTTCAAGGTGGCTACCCTCCTCAGAGCTGAGGAATTCTTTCAGGAAAGCAATCGATGGATCTACGAGGCCTCTCTTTCCCTCTATGAGCGGGATGAGGCGGTAAATCAGATAACCCTGGCTCAGGAGCTGGCCAGGCGGGGGAGGTTGGATGGGATAGGCGGTGCTGCGCACCTGAGTCACCTTGTCTCTGTTGTCCCAACCTCGGTCTATGTTGAGCATTATGCTCAGATCGTTCACCGCCTCGCCGTGATGAGGCAGCTTATAGGCGCCGCAGGGCAGATCGCCGCCATAGGCTATGAGGCCGGGCCAGATACAGAAGATGCCCTGAACCGGGCTGAGAATGCCCTCTTCCGTATCCGATATGGTCGGAGTCGGCAGGACTTCGTCCACATCCGGGATGTCCTCGGCCACTACTTTGAGGAGGAGGCCCCCCCAGGCCCCGGGGAGGGAGGGCAACAACCTCAGGTCTTCACCGGATTTCAGGTGCTCGATGAGCTCCTCGGGGGGTTGCACCGCTCCGACATGATTGTCCTCGCCGCCAGGCCAAGCATGGGAAAGACCTCCCTTGCCCTCTCCATAGCCAGGAATGCTGCTGTTGATGGGGCTACTGTTGCCATCTTCAGCCTTGAGATGGCAAGGGATGCCCTGGTCGAGCGGCTCCTGGCCAGTGAGGCCGGGGTCGATACAAAGAGGGTTCGGCTAGGCCTCTACACGCGGCAGGAGGAGGAGAGGATATTCGATGCCAGCGGTAAGCTTGCCGAGGTGCCGATCTATGTCGATGACTCCCCCAGTCTCAGGGTTGTGGAGATGAGGAGCAGGGCTCGGCGTCTCCATAACGAGAAGGGGATCGACCTCGTCATCGTCGATTATATGCAGCTAATGCAGATGGATGGAAGGAGCGAGAACAGGGTTCAGGAGATGAGCGAGATCTCCCGCTCACTGAAGGCACTGGCCCGGGAGCTCGATGTCCCCGTTATCGCTGTCTCCCAGCTTAGCCGGGCAGTGGAGTGGCGGGCCTCCCATGTTCCACAGCTATCAGACCTCAGGGAGAGCGGGAGCATCGAGCAGGATGCCGATGTTGTCCTCTTCATCTATCGGGATGAGGTCTACTATAGCGAGGAGGAATGGGGGAAGCGCTATCCTGATAAGCCCTACCCCAGGGGGATCGCCGACATCATAGTGGGCAAACACCGCAATGGCCCTATAGGTTGGGTGAATCTCGCTTTCTGGGAGAAAACGGTCCGGTTTGCCAATCTGGAGGTAAGACAAAGTGAGTGAGAGGCCATTCCCCGGCTTCCCCAGGAGGGCGAGCTTTACCCCCATCCCTGACCAATTCTTTACCGCTATTCTGCCCCGAATCGATAGTATGGATGAGCTGAAGCTTACCCTGCATATATTCTGGACCATCTACCACAAGAAAGGGTATCCAAGGTTTGTAACTCTAAATGAGCTCCTGGGGGATAAGATAATTATGGGGGGGATGGATGGTGATGCCCTTTGCCATGCCCTGGATGGTGCGGTGGAGAGGGGGACACTCCTTAATATACCCCTTGAGGATGGAGAAATTTACCTCCTCGCTAACGATGAGGGCAAGAGGGCAAAGGCCGGGATAGAGCAAGGAGAGCTCCTCCCACTTAGGGTGGCGGTTGAACCATACCACAGGGTGGAGGAGAGGCCAAACATCTTCTCCCTCTATGAGGATAATATCGGCCTTTTAACCCCGATTGTCGCCGAGGACCTCATGGAGGTGGAGAGGCTCTACCCTGCCTCCTGGATCGAGGAGGCGTTCCGGGAGGCGGTCAGTCTCAATAAAAGAAGCATCAGATATATCCAGAGGATACTTGAGCGCTGGGCCAGAGAGGGGAGGGATCATGGAGAGGCTGGGGGACATCCTGAGGAGGACAAATATATCAAGGGGAGATATGGGCGCATCGTCAGGCGCTGAGGAGATACCGGATTCGATATGCCCGATATGTAAGGGGATGGGGTTTGTCTATCCCGATGTCCCCCCCGAGGACCCGAACTTCGGCAAGGCGGTTCCCTGCCGCTGCACGATGATGGAGCTGGAGAGGGGTCGGCTCTTTAGGCTTGAGCGCTACTCAAACCTGGGCCCCCTCACCCGCCTCACATTCGATAGCCTGATACCAAATGGAAGGAGCAGCGACCCCAAAAACCAGGAGAGGTTCCGAAGCGCCGTGAGGGCAGCGAGGGAGTTTGCCCAGGAGCCCAAGGGGTGGCTGGTCCTCACAGGGGTGAGTGGCTGTGGGAAGACCCACATTGCCGCCGCCATTGCCAACAGGTGTATCGCCCGGGGGATTCCGGTTTTTTTCATCGTTGTCTCTGATTTTCTTGACCACCTTCGCTCCACATTCTCACCATCAAGCGAGATCTCCTATGATGAGCTCTTCGAGCAGGTGAGAAATGCCCCTGTGCTCGTCCTTGATGACCTGGGGATGTCCTCAAGCACACCATGGGCTAGGGAGAAGCTCTATCAGGTGATGAACCATCGCTTCAATTCCCAAATGCCCACGGTTATCACCATGAATACCTCTATTGATGAGCTTGAGGACAGGCTTAAGACCCGCCTCACAGACCCTGAGCTCTCTAGGGTCTATCTGGTTGAGGATAGGGAGACACCGATCGGGGGGAATGTTGGGGGGTTGGGGCTTGAGCTATTATCGAACATGACCTTCGAGAATTTCGACCCAAGGAGGCTTAATCTCCCCCCTGAGCAGCAGCAGAACCTTGAGGAGGCCTTTCGAAGGGCTCGGGAGTTTGCCGAATCCCCTGAAGGTTGGCTGGTTTTTCTGGGGACCCATGGCTGTGGTAAGACCCACCTTGCCGCAGCCATCGCCAATTACCGCCTGAGAAGCGCCCAGCCGGTATTCTTCGTTGTTGTCCCCGATTTCCTGGATCACCTCAGGCTTACATTCAACCCTGATAGCAGGGTTACCTATGATGAGGTCTTCGAGCAGGTGAAGAAGGCCCCACTTCTTGTCCTCGATGACTTTGGGGAGCAATCGAGCACCCCCTGGGCTCAGGAGAAGCTCTATCAGATCATAAACTATCGCTACAATGCCCGCCTCCCCACTGTGATCACAACCTGCTATGCTCTTGACGAGATCGAGAGCCGCATAAGCTCCAGGATGGCCGACCCTCGCCTCAGCCTGGTGTTCAATATCCGCTCTCCAGACTACCGCATCGATCACGAGTCCATGGTGGAGAGGGCTCCCCAGAGGGGGAGGAGGGCTCGAAGGCCCTGAGTTTACACCCAGGTTATTTGGTAGTAGAATGGAAAGGATGGATGGTCATGTGGTTCTTCTGTTGAACCAGAACTACGAGCCCTTGAATGTGTGCAGTGGAAGAAGGGCTATCGTTCTTTTGCTTAGGGGAAAGGTTGAGATATTGGAGAATGGTTCAGGCGAGATAAGGACTGTCTCCGCCATCTACCCCCTCCCATCGGTTATCCGCCTGGTATATCTGGTAAGGCGCCCCCGTCCTCAGAGGAGGCTCACCCACGCCGAGGTTTTCAACCGAGACAAATATACCTGCCAGTACTGCGGCAGGCAGACCAAGGAGCTTACCATAGACCATATTGTCCCTCGTTACCGTGGAGGGGAGCATACCTGGGAGAATGTGATCTCTGCTTGCATACTATGTAATCGCAAGAAGGCGGGACGCACACCCTCTGAGGCCGGGATGAAGCTCATCGGTAAGCCTCTCCCTCCCCCATCGAGCCCCTTCTATATCCCCTATAGCTGCCTCCAGGCTCATGAGGAGTGGGGGAAGTTCCTCACCATCTGGGAGAGAGGGGGGTAAGGCCTCATCCCTTCCCCTCTTTTTGTTTCCTGGGCTTCTCCTCAACGATGATCTGGCTTAGGGGGATTTCCGTGGTTGCCTCACTCTCCGTCTTTACCGTGACCGTCTCCTTGAGGGGGTTCCCCCCTATGACGATTGCGGGGCCGTTGGGGGTAGTGACCCTCTGGCCCGGCTTGGGGAGCTTCTCCTTCATGGCGCAGTATAGCTCATCCTCGTAGCTGAGACAGCAGAGGAGCCTTCCGCAGACCCCTGAGATCTTCATTGGGTTGAGGGGGAGGTTCTGGTCCTTGGCCATCCTGATGGAGATGGTATCGAACTCGGACAGGAAAGAGGCGCAGCACAGGGGACGCCCGCACCTCCCCACCCCCCCTATTAGCTTTGCTTCATCCCTGGGCCCCACCTGCCTGAGCTCAACCCTGGTCTTGAATGTTGAGCTCAGCTCTCTTAGAAGCTCCCTGAAGTCAACCCTGCCCTCGGCGGTGAACAGGATGGTGAGGCGGGTGCCCTCGAGGTTGTATTCCGCAGCGCGAGGTTTCATGGGAAGGCCCAACTGGGCGATCATCTCTTTTGACCTGGCTAAAGCCTCCTCCTCCCTCTCGGCCAGGTCATTGAGCCTCCTCAGGTCGCCCTCATCAGCCTTTCTCACCACTGGCTTCAAGGGCTCGGTGAGCTGGCTCTCCACAACCTGCCCTGGCGAGATGGCTACCCTGCCCACCTCGAGCTCACGGGTGGTCTCCACCACAACCCATTCACCTACATCAAGCTCAATATCATTGGGGTCAAAGTAGTATATCTTCCCCGCCCTTTTGAATCGGACACCAACTACATTGCCCATGCCTTTCCTTTCTCAGGGATCCCAAGCATCAAGACCTCAAATACTAATCTTGAGTTGGCATTGTCTTGAAGCTGCCCCCACGCCTCCTTGAGGCTCTGGATGAATCCCTTGATCTGATCTATTGTATAACCATCTACTTTTCTTTCTAGTATTTCCACCTGGTCGATGTTTGTGATGAACTCACAAGCTTCTCCCTTTATCAGAAGCATGTCACGCCACAGGCTTAGCCATAGATTCAAGACTTCAAAGGCCTTCTCTCGGCTCCGGCTGAAGCGCGATGATAGCTCGGCGGCATAAGAGAAACGCTCAACTATTCCTGCATTTAACATCTCCAGGATGCCTGTGATCTCCTCCTGGCGCTCCTTCAATATCCGGCTATCTCTTAGGGCAGAGAAGGCCCATCCGGGGCAGCCCGATGAAAGTCGGGCAAGGGTCTCTGCCTCCTGGGGGCCTGCCTTTCTCCTCAACTCCTCCTCGATAAGGGGTACAGGAAGCGGCCTCAGCTCTACTATTTGGCAGCGGGACAGGATGGTGGGCAGGAGGGCCCGCTCATTTTCTGCAAGGAGGATGATGAGCACCCCTGGTGGGGGCTCCTCCAAGGTCTTCAGGAGGCGGTTTGATGCCTCATCTGATAGCCTCTGGGCCTCTTCTATTATAAACACCTTATGCCTCCCCTCATATGGCGGGAGGATTGAGGAGTGCTGCAATTCCTTTATCTGGTCGATCCCGATCTCCGTCTTCGTTTCAGATTGGACAGTGATTACCTGGACATCGGGGTGCTTCCCCTCCCCTATCCTCCGGCACTGGCTGCATTCGCCACAGGGCCTCTCCTCACCTAAACAGTTAAGCGCCTGGGCAAGGTTAATCGCCAATGTCATCTTGCCAACATGCCTTGGCCCGACAAATAGGTAGGCATGGGATAGTCTCCCCTCATTGAGGCTTCGCTCCAGTAGCCCTACTGCCCTTTCATGTCCTATAACCTTCCACATCGAGCCTCCGCTACACAACATCATGGCTCATCAAGTCCTCGTAGCTCTCTCTTTGGCGGATGAGGCGGGCCTTGCCATCCTTGACCATAACGATTGCTGGCTTGAGTGCTGAGTTGTAGTTTGAGGCCATCGCAAGGCAGTAGGCACCGGATGAGGGGATGGCGATTATGTCTCCAGACTCCAGGTGTGGCAGGTAAATATCCCTTATC
>DAOWNJ010000007.1 GCA_030642645.1 Dehalococcoidia bacterium
GATCCTCCTCTTCACCTCAGGCCCGAATCCAAGCCCCCTGGTCTTCTCCAGATTGTCCCACATGCTCTCCCCATCCTGGTAGGAAAATCCATACTTCACCCCATCATATCTGGCCAAGTTTGCCGATGCCTCGGATGGGGCGATGATATAGTAGGCGGCGAGGGCATATCGGGTGTGGGGGAGCGAGACATCCCAGTCTATCTCGGCGCCGAGCTCTTCAAGCTTTTTGATTGCAGCTCTCATCACCTCCTCCACACCCCTCTCCATCCCCTCAACGAAATACTCCTTGGGGATACCTATTTTAAGTCCCTTAAGATCGGGGAGCAGCGATTTTGTATAGTCAGGAACGGGATAGTTCACCGAGGTTGAATCCTTGGGGTCATATCCTGAGATGGCGTTCATCACCAGGGCCGAGTCGGTTACATCCCTGGTCAGGGGGCCGATCTGGTCCAGGGAGCTTGCAAATGCCACAAGCCCAAATCTTGATACCCTCCCATATGTTGGCTTCATACCAACGACGCTACAGAACCCCGCCGGCTGCCTGATGCTACCGCCGGTATCGGAGCCAATAGCATATATCGCCTCCCCACTCGCCACCGCCACCGCCGGGCCACCGCTTGAGCCACCGGGGACACGGTCGAGGTCCCAGGGGTTATGCGTCGGGAAGAAGGCGGAGTGCTCGTTTGATGAGCCCATGGCGAACTCATCCATATTCCCCTTGCCAACCATCACCACTCCCTCCTCCTTCAGCTTCCCCACCACTGTGGCATCATATGGTGGAACAAAATTCTCAAGCATCTTTGATGAGCAGGTTGTGGGTATCCCTCTGGTCGAGATATTGTCCTTGATGATGACCGGAACGCCTGTAAGCGGAGATATATCGCCGGCTTTGATGCGTCTATCAGCCTCCTGGGCCTGGGCTAGAGCAGACTCCCCGGTTATAGTGACGAAGGCCTGAACCTTTTTCTCGACCTCGTCAATCCTCTCCAGAGCCGCCTTTGTTAGCTCTAAGGAGGAAACCTCTTTGTTCCTCAGTAACTTGTTTGCCTCATGGATGGTCAGGTCGTATAGATTCAAGCCTTCCCCTTTCAATGTCCTTATTCAAAAACTGCCCTCACCCTGAAGCATCCCTCCTCTTCCCTTGGTGCATTGGCCAGTATATCCTCCTGGGGAAGGGATGGGGCTACCTCATCACCACGAACCACATTCTTCAGGGCAATGGGCTGTCGGGTGGGGGGGACATCGGTGGTATCCACCTGCTTTAGAATCTCAAAGTTCTCCAGTATATCGGAGAGCTGCTCCCTGAATTTCTCCAGCTCATCATCATTGAGGCCTAATCTGGCGAGAAGTGCGATATGTCTTACTTCCTCACGGCTGAGCTTCAACCCTCTCCTCCAAACATTGTTTTGCCATTATACACCGCACTCACAAGGGGGACAACAGCTTGCCGAAGGGCTCGAGAGGGGATATAATGACATCATGAGGCTCATTCTGTTCACCGGGAAGGGTGGGGTGGGGAAGACCACGGTGGCGGCATCTTCCGCGCTGAGGGCGGCAGAGCTTGGCTATAAGACCATCATCCTGTCAACCGATTCTGCCCACAGCCTCTCCGATTCCTTCGATATAGCCCTTGGGGGGGAGCCTCAGCCCATCGCTCCAAATCTCTGGGGGCAGGAGACCGACATGTCCCAGACCATCCAGAGCTATTGGGGAACAATCCAGGAGTGGCTGACCGCACTTCTTACATGGCGGGGGATGGACGAGATAGTTGCCGATGAGATGGCCATCGTTCCCGGTATGGAGGAGCTGGCCAACCTGCTCTATATCGTGAGCTACTATGATAGCGGAGACTGGGATGTCATCATCGTTGACTGCGCCCCTACCGGGGAGACCCTGCGCTTCCTGAGCTTCCCGGAGATAATGCGCTGGTGGATGGAGAGGATGTTCCCCATCGGCAAGGCCGCAGCTGCAATCTCCCGCCCCATTATGAAGAGGATTCTGGGGATCCCGATGCCCGGTGATAAGGTCTTCCAATCGGTTGAGGAGCTATTCGAGCAGCTTAACCGGATGCATACCATCTTCACTGACCCGGAGATCTCCTCGATGAGGCTGGTGGTTAACCCGGAGAAGATGGTGATCAAGGAGGCGCAGCGAACCTTCACCTATCTCAATCTCTATGGCTATTTCACCGACCTCGTCATCCTGAACCGTATCATCCCGGATAGTGTTGATGACCCTTACTTCGACTTCTGGAAGAGGAGCCAGAAAAGGTACCGCGAGATGGTTGAGGAGCGCTTCTCCCCCATCCCCATCCTCACCGCCCCGCTCATGGAGGAGGAGGTGGTTGGGACAAGGATGCTCAAGGCTATGGGTAAGACAATCTACCAGGACGATGACCCGGTAAAGATATTCTTCCACGGACAGCCTCATAATATAGAGATGGAGGACGGCTACTATGTCCTCAGCCTGGACCTCCCCTTCATCGCTAAGGAGGAGATCTCACTCTTGAGGAACGGAGATGAGCTCACCATCCAGGTAGGGAGCTACAGACGGAACATCATCCTACCCAGGGCCCTTTTGGGGCTTAAGGTCAAGGAGGCGAAATTTGAGGAGAGGCGGCTGAGAATAAGGTTCGAGGACACTGGCAGTGTATAGCTTGGAGGTAGTGTAATGAGGGAGAGGATTATCCAGTTTGAGCATCACCCCGGAGAGGAGTTTGTGGTGCGCATCAGGTCGCCAAGGATGGAGGGAATCTCTGATGAGACCAGGAGCCATGTCTATGCGGCGAGAAAGGAGCTTTTGCTCTCACTTCGTAGCATGATAGATCGGGCCGTCGAGAGGATCGGGGAGGCGGAGAAGCCTAAAGAGGGAAAAACCAAGATCGAGGTTGAGTGAGGGGGGCAACGGAGGGATAAGAATCAGGAAGTTCTCACCCCGGGACATGGATGAGATAGTGAGGGTGGAGAGAGCCTCATTCGATTATTCATCAGTCCTTGGTCTGCTCTATTGGCTTACGTATTATCTTATCTATTGGCTCATAAGCCAGGGAGGGTTTCTGATCGCTGAAGATAATGAAAGGGTTATTGGGTTTGCCATTGCCTGCTCTCTACCAACCGCTCAGGGGGAGCTTGCAGCAATGGCTGTCGACCCCAAGTATTGGAGGATGGGGATAGGGACAGGGCTTATGGAAGAGGCAGTAGCCCACCTGAAAGGAAAGGGGATGAGGAGAATAGGGGTGGGGGTGATGAGGGATAATACCCAGGCTATCGATTTCTACAGAAGGTTTGGATTCCACAAGAGGGCTAGGGGTTTTGGCATCTATGATCGAATGTTTCGAGTAATATAGGGGGATGATCTAATGCAATACAGCACAGGGGAAATAAAGAATGTTTGTCTCCTTTCCCACTCAGGTGCTGGAAAGACATCGCTCTCCGAGGCGATGCTTTTTAGCTCAGGGATGGTCACCCGCTTGGGGAAGGTCGACGAAGGCACCACCACCTCGGACTACGACCCGGATGAGATAAAGAGGAAGATAAGCATCAACCTGTCAATCCTTCCCATCCCCTGGAAGGGGACCAAGATCAATGTATTGGATACCCCTGGTTATGCTGACTTTGTAGGGGAGGTGAAGACGGCACTGAGGGTTAGCGATGGGGCGGTGATCCTCGTCTGTGCCGCATCCGGTGTGGAGGTTGGGACCGAGTTTGTGTGGAGGTATGTAAAGGATGAGGGGACCCCCAGGATAATCTTTGTCAATAAGATGGATCGGGAGAATGCCGATTTCTTCAAGACGGTGACACAGATACAGGACAATTTCGGGGGGAATGCCGTCCCTATCCAGCTCCCCATAGGCTCCCAGGCCGGTTTCGAGGGCCTTGTTGATCTTCTATCGATGAAGGCCTATTACGGCCCAGAGCTCAGGGAGGGCGATATACCACCATCTCTTCAGGGGGAGGTGGAGGGTTTTCGGGAGAAGCTGGTTGAGGCGGTTTGTGAGCTCGATGATGAGCTCCTCGCCAAATACCTTGAGGGGGAGGAGATAGCTGAGGAGGATATACACCGGGGTCTAGAGGAGGCAACCATGACCGGGAAGGTGATGCCCATCCTTGTTGGCTCTGCCCTTCAGAATATAGGCACTGGTCAACTGCTTAATGCAATATGTAATTATCTTCCCTCTCCTGAAGACAGGGGCGAGATTTTAGCCGCTGGCCCTTCGGGTGAGGAATCCCTCCCCCAGGGAGAGGGGGCGCCCCTAGCTTGCCTGATATTCAAGACCACTGCTGACCCCTTTGTGGGGAAGCTGACCTACTTCAGGGTTTACTCCGGCTCTATTTCCAGCAATTCCCAGGTCTACAATGCCACCAGGGGCAAGATGGAAAGGGTGGGGCAGCTATTTATGATGAAGGGTAAGGCGCAGGAGGCGGTGCCTCGCGTAATTGCTGGTGATATTGGCGCTGTAGCCAAGCTCTCGGAGACTGCAACCGGCGATAGCCTGTCAAGCCCTGAGCATCCCCTCGTGCTTGCCCCGATCCAGTTCCCGTCCCCCTCTTTCAGCATTGCTATTTACCCGAAGACGAAGGCTGATCTCGATAAGCTGGGGGCAACGCTCTCAAGGACCAGCGATGAAGACCCTACCCTGACGATTCATAAGGAGCCTGATACCAGGGAGACCATCCTCTCCGGAATGGGTGAGGTCCATGTTGAGGTGGCCTGTGATAGGATGCAGCGCAAGTTCGGGGTTGAGGTCCTGATGACGACACCGAAGGTCCCCTATAAGGAGACGATAACCTCCACGGTGAAGGCAGAGTATAAGCATAAGAAGCAGAGCGGAGGTCATGGCCAGTATGGGCATGTCTTTTTGGAGCTGGAGCCAGTGGCTCGGGGAGCGGGCTACGAGTTCAAGGATAGGATAGTGGGAGGGGCAGTTCCAAAGAACTATATCCCCGCTGTGGAAAAGGGGGTTTTGGAAGCACTTGTGGAGGGGGGGTTGGCCGGCTACCCGGTGGTCGATGTGAAGATAAGCTTATACGATGGCAGCTATCATGTTGTCGATTCATCTGATATTTCCTTCAAGATCGCTGGGGCACAGGCAACAAAGAAAGGGCTCTCCCAAGGGCAGCCCACATTGCTTGAGCCGATAGTGAATATCCAGGTAACGGTTCCTGAGGGCCTCACCGGCGATATCATCGGTGACCTCAATGGAAAGCGGGCAAAGGTCTCAGGTATGAGTCCCCAGGATGGGATGAATATCATCGAGGCCCAGGTTCCCCTTGCTGGGGTGCTTCACTACGCAATAGACCTCCGTTCCATGACCCAGGGGAGAGGGAGCTACACTATGGAGTTCAGCCACTACGAGGAGGTCCCCCCACATATCACACAGAGGCTTATCGCTGAATTAAAGAAGGAGGGGTGAGAAGGCTCATCTTCTCGCCCCTCCTTTGTTGTTGTTACCTTATGGTTTTTCAAGGGACATGGTCATCGTCCATGTCTCATCAGGCACCCATTCAGGCCACCAAGCCTGGATTTCACCGATAGCGTAATCTATCAAGGCTTGGCCGTCATTCTCATGCCCTACAAGCTCAGGGGCGATGTCTCCATACCATATTTGAACAAAATCATAGTCATCTGTATCGTAGTAGTCAATCAGCCCCCAACTGACCCCCGCTTGGTTACCCTCATACTGAGGGTATGGCGTATCCTCCTCTAAAGACCAGCCGCTGGGAACCGTGCCAACCGTAGGCTTTGTGACTTCCCCTACGGCCGGGCCTCCCCCCCCCCAGCACACCCAACAGAGACCACCAAAGCTGTCAGGGCGAACAAGATACACAATGTTAAGGGAACCCTTTTCTTCATCGAATTCCCCCCCCAAAAAAAGGCTATTGGCCTTAAAGCCCCTCTTTAGCCCAACAGCTCCTTTACCTTTTCGGTGAATGGTGGAAGTATCTTCTTCCAGTCTCCAACAACCCCGTAGTGGGCTACCTTGAATATGTTTGCCTCTGCGTCCTTATTTATAGCTACAATGTTCTTGGAGCCGCTCATGCCCGAGATGTGCTGCGCTGCACCTGAGATACCAACCGCGATATAAAGGGTTGGGCTTACGATCTTACCTGTGAGCCCAACCTGCATGGATGCTGGCACCCATCCCTGGTCGCACGGAGGCCTTGATGACCCAACTGCGGCGCGGAGCACACCTGCCAGCTTCTCCAGCTCCTTGAAGCCCTCGGCGTCTCCCATCCCCCTCCCTCCAGAGACCACCACATCGGCATCCTCAAGCTTTATCCCAACCACCTCTTCCTTCACCTTCTCGATGAACTTGGTCCTTATCTTAGATGGGTCGAGCCCGGCATCAATGGTGACAACCTCCCCCTTTCTGGAGTCGTCCCTGGGGAGGGCATCCATCACCTTGGCCCTCACCGTGGCCATCTGGGGCTTTACCTCAGAGACGTATGTTGCCAGGGCATTTCCACCATAGACCGCCCTTGTTTGCTTTAAGAGCTTGGTTTCGGGGTCGATCTCAAGCCTTATGCAGTCCATCGAGGCTCCTGCTTCCAGCCTGAAGGCGAGCCTCGGGACCAGGTCACGCCCTATCGCTGTCTGACCCATGAGGACGATGTTGGGTGAGGCCTCCTTTACTACCTTCTCCATCACCGGAACATAGGTCTCCGTCTGATAGTCCTTAAGTAGAGGGTCATCGACAGTATAGACCCTGTCCGCTCCGTAGGCGATGGCATCTTGAGCGAGGCCGGCGATCCCACTGCCCATGATCACCGCGGACAACTCCTCACCAAGCTCATCGGCGAGGCCTCTCCCCCCTCCCAGCAGCTCAAGAGCTGCGGGGCTTAGCTTGCCATCAAGGGTCTCAGCAAGGATCACAACACCTTTATTTTCAGCCATAATGATTTCCCTCCCAAGTTATATTACCTTGACCTCGCGAAGCCTGAGCGCCAGGTTAGCGGCGGCCTCCTCTATCGTCTCCCCCTCCATCATCTCGCACTTGCCAACTCGCTCCTCGACGAATAGCTTGAGGAGCTTTGTCCTGGCCTGGAGTTTTGAGGGGTCAACACCAATGTCCTGTGCGCTCCAGACTGTAGTCGGCTTCTTTTTAGCCGCCATGATCCCTTTCATCGTGGGGTACCTGGGCTCCCCCAGCTCGTTTGAGACCGTGATCAGGCATGGGGTCTCAACCTCAATGACCTCATAGCCGTCGGCGACAACCCGCTCCACCCTGATCCTCCCATCAACAGCGTCCACCTTCTTGGCCACTGTTACGCTCGGTATACCCAGTATCTCAGCGATTCCGGAGCCAACTTGGCCAGCATCCCAGTCCGCCGCCTGCCTGCCACAGAAGATGACATCGAACTCACCGATCTTCTTTATTGCTGCGGCAAGGGCATAAGCGGTGGAGAAGCTGGCCAGACCGGCAAGGGCTGGATCCTCGATGAGGTACAGCTCGTCTGCCCCCATGGAGAGGGACTTCAGCACCACTGTCCTCTTCATCTCTAGCCCCATGCTTATCACCTTGATCGTCCCCCCTTGGGCATCCTTTATCCTGAGTGCTGCCTCTTCCGCCTGCTCATCAAAGGGGCTTATCACCGGCTCAACGCCTGCCGGTGGGATAACCTTGTTGGCGGCAGGGTCGACCTTGAAGGTAGCGGGGGGTGCCTCCGGGTCCTGTATCTGTTTGGCACAGACAATCATGTTCATGGTACTCCGATAACCTCCTTTCTTAAGAACTAACTTACTCCCCAGGGGAAGATTTGGCTAAATTTATCATGGATTTCCCCTCGTGTCAAGCCAAGTCTATCGAGACAACCCTTTCTATTCCACTGAGATCTCGAAAAAGCCCAACCCCTGCATTAGGGAAGAGCTTCCTTGCCAAAGATGCCGCCTCCCCACCCTGCCCCTCCCCCACCTCCAGGAGGAGCGAGCCACCGGGGCGGAGCTTGTCACCTGCCTGAGAGAGAACCATGGACATCTTTTCCCGCCCGTTTTGACCCCCATAGAGGGCAATGGGGGGTTCGAAATCTATCTCCGGGCTCAATCTTTTATCATTTTCTCCAATATAGGGGAGGTTTGCCACTATGAGATCAACCGCCTCAGGAAGGGGGGCTAGCATATCGCCCAGAAGGAGATGAACCTGATCCGCCACTCTATGCCTCCGGCAGTTTATGGCAGCAACCTCAAGGGCATCAGGGGATATATCTATTGCATAGACCTGGGCTTCGGGATGGCCTACCGCAATGGAGATGGCGATTGCTCCGCTCCCGGTCCCAACATCGCAAACTTTTCCAGGTCGTCTCTTGAGGGCCATTTCCACCAGGAGCTCGCTCTCCGGCCTTGGGATGAGGACCCTCTGGTCGACATAGAAGTCGAGTCCGAAGAACTCCCGACTGTTGGTGATATAGGCACTGGGCTCGTGGTTGAGACGGCGGTTGATCAGGCAGTCAAGTGCTTCGGTTTCTTGGGGAGACAACTCCTCCTCTAGTTGAGCATAAAGACGGGCTCTGCCAATCCCAAAAACATGCATCAGAAGGATTTCTGCCTCGATATTTGGCTCCTCGATCCCCCCCGACGAGAGGATTTTTGCGGCTCGGTGGAGCTCACCCCTAATCCTCAAGCTGCCTCTCCTGTTCTTTTTGGGTTAGGGCATCGATGAGCCCGTCAAGCCCCCCTTCAAGGATAGAGGACAGGTTATGGAGGGTGAGGCCAATGCGGTGATCAGAGACCCTCCCCTGGGGGAAATTATAGGTCCTTATCTTCTCAGAGCGATCCCCGGTCCCCACCTGGGAGCGGCGCTCCTTCACTAGCTCATCTGCCATCTTCCTCTGCTCCCTCTCCATGAGGCGGGCCCTCAAGACCTTCATCGCCTTCATCTTGTTCTTGAGCTGGGAGCGCTCATCCTGGCAGGTAGCCACGATCCCTGTTGGAAGGTGGGTGATCCTCACCGCGGTTGCTACCTTATTGACATGTTGTCCCCCGGCCCCATGGCTATGGAAGACATCGATCCTCAGATCGCTGGGGTTTATGTCCACCTCCACCTCCTCCGCCTCGGGGAGGACGGCAACGGTTGCCGTCGAGGTATGTATCCTCCCCCCTGCCTCGGTAACCGGGATACGCTGCACCCGGTGGACACCGCGCTCATACTTAAGCCTGCTATAGGCACCCTTGCCACTGACCTCAAACACGATCTCCTTGAACCCCCCGATGTCACTCTCGCTGGAGCTCATTACCTCCACCCCCCAGCCCTTTGATTGGGCATACCTGGTATACATTCGGAAGAGGTCAGCGGCGAATATACCCGCCTCGTCTCCACCGGCGCCGGCACGGATCTCAACGATGACATCCTTCTCATCATTCGGGTCCTTTGGGAGAAGGGCAAGTCTTATCTCTCTGAGGATGTCCTGAGAGCTCACCTGGAGGCGCTCGATCTCCTCCTTTACCAGGGCGCTCATCTCCTCATCGAGCCCCTCATTGAGCATAGCCCTGGCCTCCTCAAGGCCCTTCATGTATGATTTGTATTCTCGATATTTGGTAACCACCCCCTCCACCCCAGTCCGCTCCCGGCAAAGCCTCTCCACCATCTCCGGGCTGCTCACCACATCAGGCTCACCGAGAAGATGGTTTAGCTCCTCATAGCGCTTCTCAATTGACTTCAGTCTCTCAAGCATTTTTCGACCTATGCGTTTGGTTCATATCAGTCGCTACCTTCCAGATTATGGAAGACGGTCATGGCTACAGCTTAATTATACTAGTGGGAGTCTACTCTTCAATATCCCTTTTATCTCTCCAACGGCTTCATCCATCGGGACGTTTCTCTGCTCACCCTCTATCATATCCCTGATTATCACCACCCCCCCCTTCACCTCCTCCTCCCCGATAATGACTGCGATGCTCATTCCCAGGGAATTGGCCTGCCTCAATTGTGCCTTGAGGCTTTTCGAGCCTGAGGCGATGGTGGCAGCCGTTCCTGACCCCCTTATTTCGGCAACAAGCCTTATTGCCTCTTCACTTGCTTCATCACCGAGATAGCAAATGAAAATGCTGGGTTTAGGATTAGAGGGCGCTGGGATACCCTGCCTCTTCATATTGAGGATGATCCTCTCTATGCCAGCGGCAAAACCTACAGCAGGGGTCGGCCTCCCCCCAAGCTCCCCGATAAGGTCGTCGTAGCGTCCCCCACCCCCAATGACGCTCTGAGCCCCCTCCTCCCCCTCAGGCTGGACCTCAAAAACGGTCCTGGTGTAGTAGTCAAGCCCTCTCACCAGACAGTGGTCGATCTCAAAGGGTAGCTTTAGAAGGCCGAGGTATCTCTTTAGAAGCTCAAAGTGCTCCTGACACCCCTGGCAAAGGTAGTCAATGCTCCTCGGCGCAGACCGTGCTATATCCCTGCACCCCTCCTCCTTGCAATCGAGGAGCCTGAGGGGATTCCTTACTAGCCTCGCTTTGCATTCCCTGCACAGATTTGAGGTCTGGGTCTGGTAATAACCCTTGAGGGCCTCGATATATCCAGGGCGGCACCCTCGGCAGCCAATGCTATTGAGCCTCAGGGTAAGCCTGCCTATGCCAAGGGTTAAGAAGAGCCGCCATCCCATGTCGATGACCTCGGCATCGATGGCAGGATCCCCGTCCCCTATCGCCTCAAACCCGAACTGCTGGTGCTGCCGATACCTCCCTGCCTGTGGCCTCTCATAGCGAAATATAGGGGCAATATAGTATAGCCTTATCGGCTGGGGGAGGTTATACATCCCATGCTCGATATAGGCCCGGCAAACCGGAGCGGTCCCCTCAGGCCTCAGGGTCATCGTCACACCGCCTCGATCAGGGAAGGAGTAGGTCTCCTTTTCCACAATATCAGTCCCCTCGCCGATGGTTCTGACAAAGAGGCCGGCATTCTCGAATACAGGGGTATCAATGCGCTCATATCCGTTGAGGTGGCATATCTGAGCCGCCCTCTCCTCGATGTATCTCCAGTATTGCTGCTCGGCAGGAAGGATGTCTGACGTTCCCCTTGGTGCCCTATACAATTGAAACCTCCTGGGCTAGGATACCCTATCGGGCGAGATGTTGTAAAGGAGGGCGGTTGCAAAACCAAGGCCTCTGGGATATACTTTGAGCGGCTATGGACATAAGGAACCTAATCGATAAGACCCAGGAGTATCTCCCGAGCAGGACTCTGGCCCTGATCGAGGAGGCCTATGAGTTTGCCTTTGAGGCCCATAAGGGGCAGGTTCGAATGTCTGGCGAGCCATACCTCGAGCATCCCCTCTCCACCGCCATCATCCTCGCTGACCTTCGCCTCGACGCCAGCTCAATTGCTGCTGCACTCCTTCATGACGTTCCCGAAGACTGTGGCGTCCCCATATCTGAGATCGAGGCCAGGTTCGGAGCAGAGGTTGCAAAGCTGGTTGATGGGGTGACCAAGCTGGGCAAACTGCCTCTACCCACTGAGGTGAAGAAGGGGGAGCCTCAGGCTGAGAACCTCAGGAAGATGCTGATCGCAATGGCAGAGGATGTTCGGGTGGTCCTCATCAAGCTGGCTGATAGGCTACATAATATGCGAACCCTTGGGGCGCTCCCCCCTCAGAAGCGCCAAGACATCGCCCAGGAGACTATGGAGATATATGCCCCCCTCGCCCATCGTCTTGGAATCTTTGAGATGAAGTGGCAGCTCGAGGACCTCTCCTTCTGCTATCTGGAGCCTAAAAAGTACCAACAGCTTGCCCGCTTCGTCTCAGTTCAAAGAACACAGAGGGAGAGCTATATCAATGAAGTCAGTAGCATCCTTGAGGAGGAATTGAGGAGGGCTGGCATAAAAGCTGAGGTCACCGGGAGGCCAAAGCATATCTACAGCATCTACCAGAAGACGGAGAGGTACGCCTCCCAGGGGAGAGACCTCGATGACATCCACGACCTTTTCGCCCTCCGTGTTGTTGTTAATGAGGTTAGCGATTGTTATAGCGCCCTTGGAGTCATCCATAGCCTGTGGCACCCCCTATTTGGGGAATTTGACGACTATATCGCAAACCCCAAGGATAGCGGGTACCGCTCCATTCACACCACAGTCATGTGTCTTGGCTACCCGATCGAGATGCAGATTCGCACCTATGAGATGCACCGCTATGCCGAGTACGGAATCGCCGCCCACTGGCGCTATAAGGAGGGGGCTAAGGAAGACCTGCACTTTGAGGAGAGAATAGCCTGGCTCCGTCAGCTCATCGAATGGCAGAGGGAGATAGGAGCTGAGGAGTTCCTCGAATCGACAAAGACAGATATCCTGAGCGATCAGGTCTTCGTCTATACCCCAAAGGGGGAGGTAAAGAACCTTCCTACAGGCTCTACCCCCATCGATTTCGCTTACCGGATTCACACCGACCTTGGTCATAATTGCGTTGGTGCCAAGGTAAACGGGAGGCTTATCTCCTTAAATTACCAGCTTAGAAATGGAGATACCGTTCAAATCCTCACCACAAAGGCCGGGAAGGGACCGAGCCGTGATTGGCTCAACCCTCACCTCGGCTATATCAAGACATCAACCGCCAGGACCAGGATCAGGCAGTGGTTCAGAAAGAGGGAGCGGGGGGAGAACATCGAGAGGGGAAAGGAGCTATTGGACAAGGAGCTCAGGCGGTTCAACATTAAGGTTTCTGAGGAGGAGATCGCCCGCCTTTTCAACTATGATGACCTTGGTGATTTCCTCGCCGCCCTTGGCTATGGTGAGATCAGCCCTTACCAGATCGGGGTCAAGCTTGCCAGGGAGGAGCCTCCACACCTCACCCCTCGAATCCCCACCCGCCCCCGGCCATCGTCCTCGGCAATTCAGGTATTGGGTGTAGGCGATCTCCTGACCAATATCGCCCAGTGCTGCAATCCAGTACCCGGTGACGAGATCATTGGCTACATCACAAGAAGCCGCGGGGTGATGGTCCACAGGAAGGACTGCCCCAATATCCTGAACGAGGATGAGAAGGAGAGGCTGGTCAGGGTAGAGTGGGGGCAGATCGATCAGCTATACCCGGTGCCCATAATCATCGAGGCCCGGGACCGCGTCGGGCTGCTCCGTGATATCGGGACCGCTGTTGCTGAGGAGAAGGTGAATATAGCCTCAGTGAACGCTAATGATCATGATGATCATACCATTACAATACACATGACACTGGAGACGAAGGGAATCGCCCAGTTGAGTCGCCTTTTCCCTAAGCTGGAGGGGGTAAAGGGGATAATCAGCGTCTCCCGAGATGCGGGCTAAATAGATTGAATTAGGAGGTCAGAAGGTTGCCCAGGAAGGCATCAGCAAAGAAGGCAGCTAGGGTCGAAGTGAGGAGGAGGGAATACAATAAACCTGTGCGCAGCGCCGCCAAGACCTATATCACCAAGGCGGAGAGGCTTATCAGGAGCGGAGAGCTCGACGGGGCAAGGGTGGCAGTGATCCAGGCTCAGAAGGCCCTTGACAGGGCGGCAAAGAAGGGGGTTATCCATCCCAATAACGCCGCCAGGCGAAAGTCCCGTTTAATGAAGAAGCTAGCTAAAGCACTGGCCTCAAGTGAGGTTAGCTTGTAGGATCAGGTGAACTGATAAACTTTGGTGAATTGGGAGCCGCTCCAGAGGAGCGGCTCCCAATTCCCTTCCTGGGGTTGACAACCCTTTGTCCCCCATGATAATCTTTTTAGAACAAGCGTTCGAAGGAGGTGGAAGATGAGGACGATCTCTGATAAGAGGAGACGAATACTTGAATTCCTTCGCCAGTTCCTTGATGAAAGGGGCTATCCACCAACCATAAGGGATATACAGGCTGGATTGGGGATAAGCTCCACCTCTGTGGTTGACCATCATCTGAGGGTGCTGGAGCGAGACGGATATATCCGTCGCTTCCCGGATATATCCAGGGGGACACAGCTCCTCTATCCCGGACGAAGGCAGGTGGTATCGGTTCCGGTAATGGGCCTCATCGCTGCAGGGGAGCCTATCCCCGTCCCCAGCTCCGATTCCTGGCATGCGGAGGCAATTGAGAGCGTGGATGTGGTTGAGGAGATGATAGGAGGGAAAGAGGGCGTCTATGCCCTCAAGGTGAAGGGGAGTTCGATGGTGGACGCCCTGATAGGGGATGGCGATATAGTCCTGATGCAACATGCAAATACCGCAGAGAACGGGGAGATGGTGGCCATCTGGCTCAAAGGGGAGGAGGAGGCTACCCTGAAGAGGTTCTATCCAGAGGGGGGGAGGATTCGCCTTCAGCCGGCAAACACCCAGATGGAGCCAATCTATGCTGACCATGATAATGTCCAGATTCAGGGAAGGGTCATCGGGGTAATAAGAAGGCTGTGAGGACTCTCTAAATGCCTACTGGTGATTCAACTCTTGGTTCTGATGGGAACATGGCCATGGTTGCTGGGCCATGGGCCAAAGGAAAACTGCATTACATCCGGCGTTATTGCTATATTTTTAATACAGGAATGAAAGACAAGTGGGAGACTAGGACTTACATAGACCTGTTCAGCGGCCCCGGGAGATGTATAATTGAGGAAACTGGGGAGGAGATTGACGGATCGCCTCTTATCGCCCTGCAGTGTGGGGTGCCTTTTACTCATTACTTTTTTAATGATGTGAACGCCAGCTTTATGGATTCCCTACGAAAGCGTGTCAGTTCTACCAGTTCTGCTAATATCAGATATTTCAACATCGACTGCAATGAGGTAGTAGATTACTTGCTGCCACAGTTGCCGCCTTCATCTTTAGATTTCTGTTTCATCGATCCCTTTGGCTGGGAGATTAAGTTTAATTCCATAAGAAAGCTTACAACGCGCAGGAGGATGGATATTGCCATAACCTTCCATACTGGAGAAATGAAAAGAGTCGCGGGTAGTGCTCCAGAGGAGCTGGATGACTTCTTTGACGGTCCTAGCTGGCGGGAAGAATACAAGACTGAATCCCAAAAAAGGGGGCGCCAAAAAGGCCGAGTATTACTAGATATATATGAACAAAGATTAAGAAACATTGGTTACCAGGCATTCGATGATAACATACTTGTCAGAACCACAAATGGTCTACATCTTTATTACTTACTATTCGCAAGCAAACACGAAAGAGGAGCAGACTTGTGGCATAATATAAGCCAGAAGTCGCATACTGGTCAGCTGAGATTAAAAATACCAAAGGAATGAGAAACAAGATGCCAAGCATAAAGGTTGTCACTTGGGAATATCCGTTGCTTGATGGTTCAAGAACAACC
>DAOWNJ010000128.1 GCA_030642645.1 Dehalococcoidia bacterium
AGATAAGGAGGCCTACTCCGATCCCTGGTCTCCTTCCAAATACAAGCGTGACCTCCTCCTCAGCCGCTTTGCGCGCTACTTCGTTGCCTGGGACGATGCTGAACCGAGCAAGCCTGCTGAGGAGGCGACTACACAAGGGGGTTTCCTCTGGCGAATGAGGCGTCTTCTTTCCAGAGAGGAGGTTGCACCCTCAAGCAACCAGCACATCCTGGGGTTTGCCGGGATGTGGTTTATAGTCGGGGAGGCACACCTTACCACCATTGCGGTGAGGGAGACATACCGCAGGAGGGGGATCGGGGAGCTTTTGCTCATATCAGCTATCGAGCTTTCTATAATGAGGGGTTGGGACATGGTAACCCTTGAGGTGCGCGAATTTAATACTCCAGCCCAGGCCCTCTATGAGAAGTATGGCTTCAAGAGGGTGGGGGTGAGGCGGGGCTACTACACCAACAATAGGGAGGATGCCATCCTGATGAGCACCGAAAATATCACCTCGGCCCCGTTTCAGGCTCACTTTCGGGGGCTGAAAGAGGAGCACGCCAGAAGGTGGGGAAAGACACACTTGGCCCTGGGCCAATAATCACCCAAGGGCCTTGGTGCCCCTATTCGAATAAAGGTATCCATCCTTCTCATTATTGATTGCGCATGCTAGACTATCGTTCCTCATAGCGGAAAGGGCTTGACAAAGACAGCTCAAGTAATTAGGGTGTCTACTACCAAGTTGTGCCAATGTTGTTGATGACGCACAGACCAAAGGAACCATGTAGAATAAAGCACAGAGGAGGTTTTCATGGCCATAGATAGGTCAAAGGTCAAAATTCGAAATATGATAGAGACAGACCTAGAGAAAATAAAGGGCATCGATCGAGAACTGGTTAGCCCCGATCGAGCCCCCTCTTGGCCGCTAGCAGCTGAAGCTGACTGGTGGGTCAATCGTCCCACGCTGAATTTTGTGGCGGAAATAGATGATGAGGTAGTGGGATTTCTGCTCGGCGACATAAGGGGAGCAAAATACGGAACAGACTTAAGCGGGTGTATAGATATGATGGGCGTTGCCCCTAAGTATCAAGGCATGGGAGTAGGCCGAGGGTTGGTTGAGGCATTCTCTGAGGAGTGCATGAGGAACGAGGTAGGAGTTAGGGTTGTTATTCGAGAAGGTGACGAACGCCTCATAAAATTTTGGACATCTATAGGCTTCCAGAAGGGGAACCTAGTCAGCTACGAGAGATGAGGTCTATGAACAAATGTCCCGCCTTCGCAGAGGGCATACAGTGTTCGGCATCAGCAAGACCGGGACAAATTATAGGATTAAGGTAATGGCACTTTGGTGCCCCCAAGGGAATTCGAATCCCTGTTTCCAGCTTGAAAGGCTAGCGTCCTAGGCCTCTAGACGATGGGGGCTTTTGCATTCTCCAATATTCTAGCATAGCAGGGATGGATTTGCTATGGATAGACCGCCAGCCCCTCCAGCCCCATCACCTCCGGGAGGCCAAGCATAAGGTTCATGCTCTGGATTGCCTGCCCCGCCGCCCCCTTCACCAGGTTATCAATGCAGCTTATCACAATGAGCCTCCCAGTCCTTATGTCTATGGTGGGGTGGATGAGGCACAGGTTATTTCCCCATGTCTGCTTTGTTTGCGGTGGGACCTCCGTTATCCTGATGAAAGGCTCCCCTCGGTAGAAATCACGGTAGAGTTCAACGAGCTCCTTTTTCCCCTTCTCACTGCTCTCAACCTTTCCCTCAAGGAGGTTTGCATAACAGGAGCTCAATACCCCTCTTGTCATCGGGACAAGGTGAGGGACGAAGGTGATCGATGGTGAAAGGGCAGGGTTGAGTCCCCCAAGCTCCTGAATGATCTCGGGAAGATGGCGATGGCCCTCAAGGGCATAAGCGTAGACATTCTCGTTTGCCTCAGCGAAGTGGAGGTCCATGCTCAGGGTTCTTCCTGCCCCGGATACCCCGGACTTACAGTCGATGATGATATCGGGCTCGATGAGCCCCTCCTTTACCACCGGGGCCAGGGCAAGGATAGCCCCTGTTGGGTAGCAGCCGGGGTTGGCAACCAGACGGGCAGGGGGGATGCGGGGGCGGTTAAGCTCCACCAGCCCATAGACCGCCTCATCGAGAAGCTCAGGAACTGGGTGAACAAAATCATACCACCGCTGGTATTCCTTTTCATCCTTTAGCCTGAAATCGGCGCTTATGTCGATCACCCTTTTGCCCCGCTCCAGGAGCGGCAAGACCGCCTCAGCACTCGACTTATGTGGCAGGGCGGAGAAGGCCAGCTCCACATCCTCAAGCTCCCCCTTAATCGTTAGCTCGATCTCGGCGAGATGAGGGAGGAATTCACCCAGCCTTCTCCCCACAGCACTCCTCCCGGTTACCGAGGTGAGATGAACCCCGGGGTGGTGGTAGAGAAGACGAGCAAGCTCCATCCCGGCATACCCGGTTACATTTATGATGCCTACCCTAAGCTGCTTCATGAGTTCTCATCTCCTTTATCTTATTGTAACCGCTAGGTTGAACTATGGTTCCCCAGGCGCACTTTGCAAATCCGGTCATCCCATTCCCTCTTCCTCGATCTCCCTCAGCCTCTCGTCGCTGATTCCAAAGTGATGGGCTACCTCATGGCGTAAAACATCCTGAACTGCCTCAACTATCTCATCCTCGGATGGGCATGTCATCTCGATGGGCCTCTGGAATATGGTTATCCTGTCCGGGAGGGGCGGTTCGTGCCATCCCCTTTTTGTGAGGGGAATGCCTTCGTAAAGGCCAAGAAGTTCATCCCGATACCTGAGCCCGACACTTGCTAGCTGGTCCCGGCTCGGCCAGTCCTCGACCATGATGGCGATATTCATCAGTTTCTCCTGAAACCCCTGGGGCAGTTCATCGAGTGCCCTCGCTACCA
>DAOWNJ010000013.1 GCA_030642645.1 Dehalococcoidia bacterium
ATTATAGCTGAAGGGAGTCAATTCAATGCAAGACGCCATAGCAAAGCTTCAGGAGAAGGGAAACGCGGCAAAATCAGCCTCTCGTCGCCTCGCCCACCTCTCAACCGATACAAAGAACCAGGCCCTCCTCAATATCTCAGAGGGGCTTATCAAGAGGCAGAAGGAGATAATCGAGCAAAACCACCTCGACCTGGAGGAGGCAAAGGCTTCGGGGATGTCCACCCCCATGCTCGACAGGCTCCTCTTGAACCAGAGCCGAATCGAGTCCATCGCCCAGGATATTGGGACCGTCGCCTCATTCCCGGACCCTGTTGGCGAGACATTCGATATGAAGACGCTTCCAAATGGCCTCCAGATAGGTAAGAGAAGGGTGCCATTGGGGGTCATCGGTGCCATCTATGAATCGAGGCCGAATGTAACCGTTGACATCTCATCCCTCTGCTTAAAATCGGGGAATGCCATTATCCTCAGAGGTGGCAAGGAGGCCATTCGCTCCAATATGGCTCTTGTAGGTGTGATAAGGGACGCCATCTCCGAGGCGGGGGTGCCCGGTGGGGCGGTCCAGTTTGTTGATTCCCCTGAAAGGGAGCTGGTAAACTATATGCTAAAGATGAGAGATACCATAGACCTCTTGATCCCTCGTGGCGGCCCCGGACTGATAAATATGGTGAGGGAGAATGCCATGATGCCGGTCATTACCGGAGGTGTTGGTGTGTGCCATACCTATGTTGACCGCACCGCAGACCTTTCCAAAGCGGTCGCTATCGTTTATAATGCAAAGGTGCAGCGCCCCACCGTCTGTAATGCCCTCGATACCGTCCTCGTCCATCGAGATGTTGCCGAGGGCTTTCTCCCCATCCTCGCCCAGGAATGGGCCAGGGCAAGCGTTGAGATGCACTGCGATGAGAGGGCTATGGCTATCTTGAAAGCTATTCCGTCCATTAGTTTTGTCCCCGCCTCTAGCGAGGACTGGGGGAAGGAGTTTCTGGCGCTTGTTGCCGCAGTGAAGGTCGTTGATTCCCTCGATGAGGCGATAGAGCATATAGAGCGCTATGGTTCGGGGCATTCAGAGGCGATCATCACCGAGGACTATTCATCGGCGATGCGCTTTTTAGACATGGTTGATGCCGCCTGTGTATATGTAAATGCCAGCACCCGCTTCACCGATGGGGGGCAGTTCGGGCTGGGGGCGGAGGTTGGGATAAGCACCCAGAAGCTTCATGCCAGAGGCCCTATGGGGCTGAAGGAGCTCACAACATATAAGTGGATCATCTTTGGGAGTGGACAGGTTCGTTCTTGAGAAAGGAGGAAAAAATGACCGAATATCGCTTTGAAAGGGAGTGTCGCACCCCCTACTCTGAGACCTATATCATCGTTGAGGGGGAGGAGCCGAGGGGGAGGGTGGACATACACTTCACCCCAAGCGTTGTCTATGCAACACTTTGCATCGGCGAGAATATGACACAGGAGGGGATAAAGGAGCTTATCGGGCTCATCGATGACGAGCTTGTGATGTCGGCCGATGTGGAGCGCGATGACTTTATTGTCACCGTCTATCAGGGGAGGGAGGCTGGCATCTTCAGCGATGAGGACTTTGAGGAGGAAGAGGAGGAGGGAGAGGACTAGGCCCTTTTCCTGTCCAAAAGATGGCGCATTGCCTCCTCTATCCCATCTACAGTCAGCCCGTGGCTTGCCAGGAGCTCATTCGGCTTTCCAGATGAGGTGTATTTGTCCTTGAGGGCGAGGAAGGACATCGGAACAGGGCGGTGCTTTGCCACCACCCTCGCCACCGTGCTCCCAAGCCCTCCATGCTCCAGGTGCTCCTCGCAGGTAACTATTGCCCCTGTTTCTTTGGCTGCCTTGATGATGGCATCCTCATCAATGGGCTTTATGGTAGGCATACTCAATACACGGCAGTCGATACCTTCCCCTTTAAGCCTCCTTGCGGCCTCAAGTGCTAGTGAGACCATAAGGCCGGTGGCGATGATGGTAGCATCATCGCCAGACTTCAGGGTCGCCGCCTTCCCTATCTCGAAGCGGTAGTCATCGCCGTATACCAGCGGGCTCCTGGGGCGGCAGAGCCTGATATAGAATGGCCCATAGTTTTCCGCCGCCGCCCTCACCGCCTGGGCTGTCTCAATTGCATCTGCGGGGACGATGATGGTGAAACCGGGGAGCGAGCACATCAGGGCTATATCCTCAATTGAGTGGTGTGAGAATCCGTCCTCCCCTACGGTTACCCCACCATGAGTGGCCACTATCTTGACATTTAGAAGGGGCTGGGCAATGCTCATCCTTACTTGGTCGAAGCACCTGCCGCTGGCGAATATAGCGAATGTGCTGGCAAAAGCGGTCTTCCCCGAAGCGGCAAGCCCGGCGGCAATCCCCATCATATTCTGCTCGGCAATCCCACAATCGAAGAACCTATGAGGGAACTTCGTGGCGAAGAGACGGGTCATTGTGGAGCGGGACAGGTCAGCATCAAGGACCACAATATTTTCGTTCTCGCCCCCCAGCTCGACGAGGGTCTTTCCATATGCCTCTCTGGTCGATGCCTCCATCTAACAAAGCTCCTCGAGTGCCTTCTCTGCCTCACGAGCGGTAGGGGCATTGCCGTGAAAGTCGGGGTTATTCTCCATGAAGCTCACCCCCTTCCCCTTGGTAGTATATGCGATGATGATGGTTGGCTTCCCTTTTATTTGCTTCGCCTCGTCAAGGGCATTGAGTATCTGGGAGAGGTTATGGCCATCCACCTTGATTGTTTGCCAGCCGAAGGAGTGCCACTTCTCCTCGAGTGGCTCGGTATTCATCACATCCTTTGTCCAGCCATCGATCTGCTGTCGGTTTCGGTCAACGATGGCAGTGAGGTTATCCAGCTTGAAGTGTGCACAAGCCATCGCCGCCTCCCATACCTGCCCCTCATCGCACTCTCCATCCCCCAGGAGGACATATACCCGATAGTCTTTGGAGTCGAGCCTTGCTGCAAGTGAGATCCCAATTGCAAATGAAAGCCCCTGTCCCAGGGCCCCTGCCGACATCTCGACCCCGGGGGTCTTGGTCCTATCAGTGTGGCCCTGCAATCGGCTGCCGTATTCTCTCAGGGTCTCTAGCTCCTCAATAGGGAGGTATCCAGCCTCCGCCAGGGCGGCGTAGAGGAGGGGTGCCGCATGCCCCTTGCTAAGGACAAATCGGTCCCGGTCGGGCCAGTTTGGGTTCCTGGGGTTGTGGCGCATGACATTGAAGTAGAGGGCGGTTATGATCTCGACTGAGGATAAAGACCCTCCTGGGTGGCCGCTCCCGGCCTTTGCCGTCATGGTGATAATGTGGCGGCGAAGGGTCTTTGCCATCACCATCATCTCATCTATTGAGAGGGCTTTTTGTGATGATAGAGCCTCGGCAGATATATTAGCCGAGGCCGAAGCGGCATCACCTTCTTGTAGCGGATCTGACTTTTGTGGCGGCATTCGGGCCTCCGAGTAAAAATATTATATATGACATTGAGTAGCTATGTCTATAATTTTCCTTTAATCTTGACAAATGTCACGAATCATTATATCATTTGTTTAGTGTAAACGATTAAATCGTTTATAGTTTGCGATTGATACGATATATAATATCATTGGCGAGTGAACGAAAGGAGGAGGCTAGATGTTCACACCTAGGTTCTCTAAGGATAGTTTTAAATTACCGTTTGCGCTTGAGGACATTGATCGATATAGATTTCGTATTGAGAGGATGCTGATTATGCCAAAGCATGAGCAGTGGCTTCGTCGTGAGGCGTTTGTACGGGCGGCATATTCCTCAACAATGATAGAAAATCCCACGATATCAGAGCAAGAGGTGGAAGCGGCAGTGAAGGCAGTCCCGGCTTTGGGTATTGCTAAGGGACGACAAGATGTGGCTAATTATGCCCGAGCGCTTGAGCTTGTCGATTTTCTTAGCGATGCTGAATTCGTGATCGACGAAGCTGTAATTTGTCAAATACACTGGTTCCTTATGAGGGGGATTGAGGATACAGGTTTGAAGTCAGGTAGGTATAGGACAGAGCCTAATTGGATTGAGGATCAAGGTGTCAAGGTATACGAGTCCCCATTTCATGTGGATGTGCCTATGTTGATGCGAGAATTCTCACTTTGGCTCAGAGAAGACGAAGACACCCATCCAGTGCTGAAGGCAGGCATAGCCCATGCCCATCTTGTGGCTGTCCATCCATTTGTCGATGGGAACGGGCGGACTGCCAGGCTATTAGCAACGCTCTTACTTCAGAGGTATGGTTACGGGTTTCGTAAGCTTCTCTCATTGGATGCGTTTTACCAGCGCAATAGGGATCAATACATACATGTGTTGAGGCAATCAATCGGCAAGACATTTACTGCCGACTATGACCTAACGCCATGGTTAGAGTTCTTCGCCGATTCAGTTATTGTTCAGGCGATGTGGCTTGAGGGTAGGCTGACTGATTGGAGAATGATGGTAGAGGAACTTCATAATGAGCTAAGACCTTACGGGCTGAGCGAGAGACAAGTAGATGGTCTAATATATGCTGCGCGGGTTGGCTACATCGCTCGAAAAGACTATATTGACATCACTAATATCTCCCCCCTGACGGCTACGCGCGACCTAGCGCAGATGGCCGAAAAGGGCCTACTTATGCCAGAGGGTGCTGGAAGGAATCGGAAATACCGCTTTGTTAGGCGGTCAGAGCCCAGTGAGGAAACAAAGCAACGGAAGTTGCTCTGATAATGATTACACTCGGTTACCGAGATTTGGCCTTCTCTGATATAATCTCAGTATGATCATCGACTTCCATACCCACATCTTCCCCCCCAGGATAAAAGGGAATCGCTCCCAGTATTTGGGGCGAGACCCCCTTTTTAATACCCTCTACTCCGACCCAAAGGCAAGGCTTGCCACCTCTCGTGAGCTCATCGAAAGCATGGATAGAGATGGGGTTGATATATCTGTTGTCCTCAATATTGGCTGGAGGAGCCATGAGCTTTGTGTGGAGACCAATGACTATATTATGGAGTCGGTATCCCGCTATCACGAGCGCCTGGTCGGCTTCGGCATGATTCAGCCGCTGGCGGGGAAGAAGGCACTAGCTGAGATGGAGCGCCTGGCCAGGGGAGGAATAAAGGGCATCGGTGAGATGAGGCCAGATATACAGGGGTTTGACCTGGCGGATGAGGTGATGAGGCCGATCGCTGATGCTGCAAGGGATTATGGACTCATCCTCCTCACCCATGCCTCTGAGCCGGTGGGACACATCTACCCCGGTAAAGGGGATATAACCCCTGATGTCCTCTATCGATTTATATCAAAATTCCCTGACAATGCTATCGTTCTTGCCCACTGGGGAGGGGGACTCCCTTTTTATGCTCTCATGCCTGAGGTAAAGGATGTAATGAAGAATGTATTTGTCGATACCGCAGCCTCCCCTTTCCTGTATAAAAAGGAGGTATTCATACATATCGCTGAGATATTTGGGGAGGAGAAGGTCATCTTCGGCAGCGACTTTCCCCTCATCCGACAGGGCAGGCTCATAAATGATATTCTCTCCCTCCCTATCTCGCAGAGGGTCAAGGATATGATCCTGGGCGGTAATGCGGAGGGACTCCTTGGAGGGGTTGGAGATGGAGAAAATCCGGGCTTTCATCGCCATTGAGCTACCCGGGGAGGTAAGGGAGAGCCTTTCAAGCCTTGAGCGGAGGCTCAGGGTTGGCGAACCCCAGTTTATCAAGTGGGTTGACCCCGAAGGGATTCACCTCACCCTTAAGTTTCTGGGGAGTGTGCCTCAGGATCAGGTCCCCAGGATAGGGGATGCTATCTCTGAGGTAGCAAAGGGTTTTCACCCCTTTTATCTTCGAATATCTGGGACCGGCCTCTTCCCCGATCTCTATAGTCCAAGGGTGGTCTGGGTTGGGGTGGAGGGGGATGTGGATAGGCTCACCCTGCTTCAAAAGGGCATTGATCGTGCCCTTGCTCTCCTAGGTTTCTCTATGGAATCCAGGGAATTCACCCCCCACCTTACCATTGCCAGGCTAAGGGAGGGGGCACCAAAGGGGGAGGGGAGGAGGTTTGGGGGGATGGTGATTTCGGCCGGATTTGAGCCCCCTCCACCATTTGAGGTCAGCTCCATAAGCCTTATGAGGAGTAATCTTACTCCATCAGGGGCTATCTACAACAGGATTGGCTCTTTCCCCTTGCCAGAGGGTGGGGCATGATGTTATACTTCAAGGCAAATTTGGTTGGGAGGTGGCAACAGTGGAGAATTCTGCATTCCCCAAGTGCCAGAAGTGTAAAATAGGTGATCTCGTCCCCCTATCCGACTTTGGCAGCCAGGGGGCGACAATCCACTACAAGGCCTGGGTTTGCACTAACCCTGAATGTGGCTATAACATCAAGATCCGAAATGGCGACATCTATCTAAACGAGCCAATCTCCAGCGGGCAGAGCTACTCCCCGCGACCCCGTTGAGATAATCGCCCCTATCGACTTGGCGGCGGAGATCAAGAGACATCGCTTGGGGCTGAGGGTGATCCTGTTCCTGGGCCAGAGTCTTGCTATGGCCTAATGTGGGAAAGAAGGGCTACCGCGGGGATTTCCGGGACATCATGAGGAGGCTTGGAGAGGAGGACTGGAGTCGTGTCCGTTAGAGGCCAGCTTCTCAAGCTAAAAGAGACAGTCCTTGACCTCCTCTATCCCTCTTTTTGCATCGGATGCGGGAGAGAGGGGGAGCTTATTTGTTCATCCTGCCTTAAGTCCCTTCCTCGAATTGAGCCCCCGATCTGCCTTAAGTGCGGTAAGCCTATAGACAGGGGGAACCTGTGCCGGTTCTGTGAGGATGAGCCACCCAAGATAGATGGCATTCGCTCCCCCTTCCGTTTTGATGGTCTAGTGAAGGATGCTATCTACCAACTGAAGTATAAAAACCTCAAGGCCATCGCTCATCCTCTGGCCCAGCTTATGAGCGAATATCTGGAGGATAATCCCCTGCCTTCGGATGTTCTGGTTCCGGTGCCCCTTCACCAGCGGAGAATCCGGGAGCGGGGATACAACCAGTGCTCCCTTCTTGCCGGTGAGCTTGGAGGGCTCATCTCGCTCCCTGTGGTTAGCGATTCACTCGTCCGCAAGGTGAATACCCCTCCCCAGACGAGGATGAGCGCCGAGGAGAGGAAGAGGAATGTTAGCGGGGCATTCTCCTGCGGCGGGCGGTTGCGGGACAAGGCTGTCATCCTCATCGACGATGTCTCGACCACCGGGGCAACCCTTGAGTCCTGCGCCATTGCCCTGAAGGAGGCAGGGGCCCTCTCTGTGTGGGGGTTTGCCCTTGCAAGGGAGATATAGGGTGGGGGTAACCCTTATAGTCTTTGTCGGGGGGATGGGTGGGAGCCCTGTCGAGGATATGGTGGCCGGGGCTCAAATGGCCATCGCCCTGGACACCATCGAGCGAGCCCAGGAGTCCGGGGCCTTCGAGCAGACGATCGTGGTAACTGACATGGCTGAGCTCTCAGGCGAGCTTCAGGGAAAAGCCATCGTTGAGCGAAGCTGGGGGCCATTTCACTTCGGGGAAAAGCTTCGTGATGTCATTAGAAAATACGATATAGAAAATCCCTTCTATGTTGGAGGAGGTGCTGTCCCCCTCCTCTCCTCCCGTGAGCTTCGCGCTATCGCTCAAATGCTCTCCTCCTCTGAGGATATCGTCATCACCAACAATCTATACTCCTCGGACATCATCGCCTTCACCCCTGGAGGGGCGATAGATGCGATCAAGCTCCCGGCAACCGATAACATGATGGCTCAGCTCCTTAGAAGGGTCGGGCTTGAGGCCCAACCCCTCCCCAGGACCGCCTCGAATCTATTCGATGTCGACACACCGACCGACCTCGTCATCCTCAGCCTTCAACCAGGGGCCGGCCCCCGAAGCAGGGCCTACCTCGACTCCCTGAAGCTCGATAGCTCTCGCATGAGGGAGGCGACGAGTTTTTTAACCGACCCGATGGCCCAGGTAGTGGTGGCTGGAAGGGTCGGGAGCTATATATGGTCGAGGCTTGAGGAGGATACAGCCTGTCGAATGCGCATCATCTCCGAGGAGAGGGGTATGCATGCTTGGGGGAGGGGGGAGGTCCGCTCCATTCTCGGCTTTTATCTCGAGGAGGTGGGGCCGGGGCGTTTCTTTCAATCTATAGCCCAGCTTGGTGATGCCGCCTTTATCGACACAAGGGTGATATTCGATCACCTGAGGCTCGATGCATCAAGGCGTGACCGATTCCTATCCGATATGGGAAGGCCTGAAGAGATAGGGGACAGCCTTATTCGTGAGTTTACCGAGGCCCAAATGGAGGCCAGGATCCCGGTTATCCTTGGGGGGCATTCCCTTGTTGCCGGTGGCATGCTGGCCCTCATCGATGTCAGTTGGCTTGATGTTGACAAGCTTGGGTCGGTGATGTAGATTAGCCGTGGTCATGTGGAGGGTGTATGCGCGCCTTGTGGCAGGTTGATCCCGAGGTTTGTGCCATAATTCAGGGTGAGGAGGAGCGACAGAGAGGCAATATAAACCTCATCGCCGCCGAGAACTACGCATCAGGTGCCGTCATGGAGGCCCAGGGTTCGGTCCTCACCAATAAATATGCCGAGGGCTATCCGGGGAGGCGCTATTATGGGGGGTGCCAGAGGATCGACGAGGCGGAGAACCTCGCCAGGGAAAGGGTAAAAGAGCTCTTTAAGGCTGAGCATGCCAATGTCCAGCCCCATAGCGGAGCCCAGGCCAATATGGCGGTATATTTTGCCCTCCTGAAGCCCGGGGACAGGGTGATGGGGCTTAGTCTCCCTCACGGAGGGCACCTCACCCATGGAAGCCCGGTGAACTTCTCAGGGATTCTCTACCGGTTCATCCCCTACGGGGTCACGAGGGAGAGCGAGTTTATCGATTATGACGAGGTGGAGCGCCTTGCCAGGGAAAACCACCCCAGGCTCATCATCGCCGGGGCAAGTGCCTACCCGAGGGTGATCGATTTCGAGCGCTTTCGCCGCATCTCAGACCTTGTAGGGGCTTACCTCATGGTTGATATGGCCCACTTCGCCGGTCTGGTTGCCGCCGGCCTCTATCCCAGCCCGGTTCCATATGCTGATGTGGTTACATCCACCACCCACAAGACCCTCAGGGGGCCTCGCGGTGGGTTCATACTCTCAAGGAAAGACCTCGCCTCCCGAATAGATAGCGCGGTATTCCCCGGGGTTCAGGGGGGGCCACTTGAGCATGTGATCGCTTCCAAGGCGGTTTCCTTTGGCGAGGCGATGAGGCCAGAGTTTATAAGCTATCAGCAGGCGGTTCTCGATAATGCAAAGCTACTGGCGAGTGAGCTTGAGAGGATGGGGCTGAGGATTGTCTCCGGGGGGACTGACAGCCATCTCGTTCTTGCAGATGTCTCCGGGATGGGGATAACCGGGAGGGAGGCTGAGGAGGCCCTTGATGGGGTTGGCATCACCCTCAATCGAAACACCATCCCATTCGACCCCCGCCCCCCACAGGTGGCAAGTGGCATCAGGCTGGGGACCCCTGCGGTGACCACCAGGGGGTTTGGCCCCGATGAGATAAGGCTTGTCGCTCGGCTCATCATGAGGGTTCTCTCCAATATCGGCGATATGGTTACCTTGGAGGGGGTGAGGCGGGAGGTCCAGGAGCTCACCAGCCGCTTCCCTGTCCCTGGGGTCGGGGATTGTTGTTGAGCATATTAGAATGTATAATTAACGAGAGGTTTTAAAGTGCGTGATTATGAGCTTGTTTTTATCATAAGCCCTGAGGTCTCGGAGGAGGATATCCCCCAGACTGTAGAGAAGGTGAGCCAGTTTATCGCTGAGAGGGGTGGGTCTACTACTGTAGTCGACCATTGGGGGAGGAGGAAGCTCGCCTATCCTATAAAGCACTTCCTGGAGGGGAGTTATGTTTTAACCCAGTTTAGGCTTGACCCGCAACAGACTGTGGAGCTTGAAGCGAGTTTAGAGATCTCCGAGGATATCATTCGCCACTTGCTGGTTAGGGTAGGTGAATAGAGGGAAAGGAGTCTCGGAAAATGGCAAGCTTAAACAAGGTTATGATTATAGGGAATGTGGGCACCGATCCTGAGATGAGATTCACCCCCAATGGGAACCCGGTGACCTCTTTTAGAATTGCCGTCTCGAGGACATATACCCCACCTGATGGGGAGAGGAGGCAGGAGACGGAATGGTTCAGCGTAGTCACCTGGAACCGGCTGGCGGAGACATGTAACCAGTTCCTCTCAAAGGGGCAGCGGGCCTATGTTGAGGGGAGGCTCCAGACCCGTAGCTGGGAGGGGCAGGATGGACAGAGAAGGTCAAGGGTGGAAATAGTTGCAAATAGGGTCCTCTTTCTCGACCGCCGGGCCACCGCTCCCCTTCCTGAGGAGATAGGTGAGGGGGTTGATCTTGAGGACGTCCCGTTCTAAGGAGGAGGATGGCACCGCAAAGGAAAACGACAAAGAAGAGAGAGAGGAGACCAAGATATGTCCCCAGGCAGAGGGTCTGCTCCTTTTGTGCTGGGAAGGTTGAGGTTATCGATTATAAGGAGCCGGAGAAGCTGCGCCGTTTTATCTCTGGTTGGGGCAAGATCGAGCCCCGCCGCAGGACCGGAACCTGCGCCAGGCATCAGCGGGCCCTCGCCACGGCTGTGAAGAGGGCTCGACACCTCGCATTACTCCCCTATACCCCGGCTCACATCCGAAAGACCGGTGGCGTTGGGATGCAGGGCTAATTGAGGGTTTCTTTTGGCAAGGAAGAGTAAGGAGGCCCCAAAGAGGCCCCCCACAAAAAGACAGATATCAAGGCTTCAGAAGGAGAGGAGGAGGAGGCGCATTATCTTGGTCATCGGGATTTCTGTAATTGCCATCATCATTGGACTGGTTATCTATGGGGTTTTGGTCTGATGGAAAAGGGGGTAAATATCGGGCTCATGGGCCTGGGGGTGATTGGTGGTGGGGTGGCAAAGGCTTTGATGGAGAAATCTGACATCATCTCTACCCAGGCGGGATGTCCCATAAGGATAAGGAGAATACTGGAACGCCGACGGGAGAGGGCAACTGTTGTAGGGGTGGATGCGACCCTCCTCACAGATGACCCTCGCCATATTATAGATGACCCCGAGGTCGATATAATCGTTGAGCTCCTCGGTGGTGAGTATCCGGCGCTTGATCTAATAAAGGAGGGGATAATTCGGGGAAAGAATGTGGTAACCGCAAACAAGGAGGTGATGGCAAAGCATGGCCCCCAGCTCCTTTCCCTCGCCGGGGATAACGGGGTTGATATACTCTTTGAGGCGAGCGTTGGTGGTGGTATTCCCCTCATCGCCCCATTCAAGTTTGACCTTGCCGCCAATGAAATCTCGGCGATATACGCAATAATCAATGGGACCACAAACTATATCCTGACAAGGATGGCGAGGGAGGGGGTTAGTTTCCATGAGGCCCTCTCTCACGCCCAGGGGCTTGGCTATGCCGAGGCGGACCCGAGAAACGATATAGAGGGGATCGATGCCGTCTATAAGCTTGCCATAATGGCGACCCTCGCCTTCCATACCGAGGTCGGACCCCAGGATATATATCATGAGGGCATCTCCCGTATCACATCGCTTGATTTCCGCTATGCTCAAGAGCTGGGATATCAAATAAAGCTCCTCGCCATTGCCAAGAGGAGTGGCGAGGCGATAGAGGTTCGTGTCCACCCGACATTCGTCCCCGAGGAATACCTCCTTGCCAAGGTGGACGGCGTTTACAATGCAGTGCAGGTGGAGGGTGATCTGGTGGGGAGGGTCCTATTCTATGGGGAGGGGGCTGGCCCCTCAGCGACCTCCAGTGCTGTCCTCAGCGATATAATGGAGCTTTGTCGGCGGATAAACCTTGGGGTAAAGGTGAGCCACGAGCTACACCTCGACCCGACCATGAGCATAAGGCCCGTCTCGGATATAGAGACGAGATACTATCTGAGGATGAGCGTTGCCGATCGCCCCGGGGTCCTTGCCCAGATAACAAGGATTCTGGGTGATAACCTCATCAGCATCTCATCGGTAATCCAGAAGGGGCAAAGCCCAAGCTCAAAGACAGCGGAGATCGTAATAATGACCCACCCCGCCAAAGAAGCGGCGATGATGAAGGCCATGGGTGAGATGGGGGAGCTGGATGTGGTGAGGGAGATCTCGAACCTCGTAAGGGTTGAGGGGTGAAAGGCTGTATCCAAAGTTACATGTATCCGCATCGGGGATATAATCAAGCTGTTTGAAATCGTTGCTGGAGGAGAGCTATAGAGTTCAAAAAAATCTTTCGTGAGGAACGTCACTACTGTAACCATCTCTTTCGCCTTCTCAGCTATAAGAAAGAGGATGGGGGCAAAGATAGTGGTTTGGGCCGGTTTCTATCTTTAGCAAATTTGCCCATTGAAATCAACGTCAAAACGGTTTCTGCTGCTGAAGTGTATACCGAAGTTGCTGCTTTCCGCGACTTTTACCATTACCACCATAACCATCAAGAGTTTCTTGTAGCCTTATATGATGAATTCTTGCCAATAATACGGGAGCAATACGGCGGTAAAATCGCCAAACCAAGGCCCATCCGTGATTTATTGCCACAGCTTCAAGGCAAGAACCCGAAAGACTTCTCGAGGTACCTGGCAGATACGAAAGACGACAAACTATCGGAAGACGACAAACTATTCTATCGCGAGTTTTCAGCATTGTTCAACGCAAAGCCGGATTTTCTGCTGATTTGCGACGGGCTGATGGTCTGGCTAGAAGTGAAGTTTTGGGTTCCTTTCGATGGTAAGCAACTGCAGCGCACCCAAAACATTGCCGACTTGTGCAGCTCGGAATTATTTGCTCCAGTATTCGCCAAGCATCCCAACCGCGTTGTGAAAGTGGGAACTGAGCGCCATATCAAAGCCAAGCGCGACGGTGATTTTATTGACTGGGCTGATGTAGCCAAAATTGCCGAGGAATTGCTTCCGCATGGTAGTGACAACTACACTGCGCAAGCATTGAAAGTGCTTGTAGAAATGGATATAAAGAAGGCGAAGGCTACTGCTAGCCAAAGCGAGGCTGATTAGGAGTGGGCGAAAAAGGCATCTTAGCCAGATACCGTGAGTTTTTACCCCTCACCCCCCAGACCCCAATGATCACACTTGGGGAGGGGGATACCCCTCTCATTCGTTCGCGGCAGATTGAAAAGGAGATCGGCTGCGGCGAGCTATACTTCAAGCTCGAGGGAATGAACCCCACGGGGTCATTTAAGGACCGGGGGATGGTGGTGGCGGTGGCAAAGGCCATTGAGGGGGGAAGCTCCGCTATTATGTGTGCCTCAACCGGCAACACCAGCGCCTCAGCGGCAGCATATGGGGCCCGCTTCGGACTTACGACCTATATAATCGTTCCCAAGGGAAGGGTTGCCCTGGGGAAGTTTGCCCAGGCACTTGCCTGCGGGGCAAGGATAATCGCCATAGATGGCAACTTCGATCAGGCCCTTGAGCTGGTGAGGGCCCTC
>DAOWNJ010000023.1 GCA_030642645.1 Dehalococcoidia bacterium
AGCCTCAGCTTTGGACTGGGCACCAACACCCCTACCAATTGCCCCCTGGGCCAGGTTGCGGGCATTGGTAACCGCTTCCAATGTCTCTCGCTCGTGCTTCATGTAACCTCTAACCGTCTCCACCAGGTTGGGGATGAGGTCGTGCCTTCTCTTTAGCTGGACGTCGATCTGTGCCCAGGCGTTCCGCACCTGGTTGCGCAGCCTTACCAGGCTGTTATAGGTTAAACCAAAATAGAGAGCAAGAACTACCACAATGCCGATGATGATATAGGCCCAGATAGGCATGGAACACCTCCACAACAGTTTTCGTTTTTTGTTCTGTCTGGGTTAGTCCCGGGCTCTGAATACTTCCCCCAGGAAGGTGATGACGCGTCCCTGGGGGTCTGACTTCTCAGATGGCTTGCCGGGTAGCTGTGTTATCAACTGGCCGACCTCCCCGCTGTCAAACCACAACCCGTCTCCCCGCGGGCAGGCATCGATAAACACCTCTGGTTCACGACCCACCGTTGCCTTCTTCATCTTCCTGCCACAGATCGGGCACCTCCGCTTCTTCTCTGTTGACTTGACCTCAGGTGAGGTGAGGATACTATCTAGAGACAAACTGGTTCCCTCCAGTTGCATGGTCTCCAGTAAGAGCTCTAGCTCCCCCGCATCGAACCAGACCCCCGAGCAGTTCACGCAATAGTCAAGCTCGATCTTCTCATGCTCAACCACTATCATCAAACTGTTACAGGCAGGACACTTCAAGGGCGTGAACTCCAGAAGACATCTCCCCAAGTGTAGATAAAGAGCCAAACTATGTCAAGGGAAGCGGTATTTTGTCTGCAAGGGTGGGATGTTTAGGCCCCAGAAATGGTGGATATTTCGGCAGATAAAGCCCTGCCCCCTGAGTCCTGCGCTATATCAAGCAACCAGGCCACCTCGCAATGATACGCCTCTTGGGAGGTGTGGTGCTAGCTGAACACTTCAGCGTTTTGTTATCCCCTCAAAAGCCCCCATTTAGCTCCTAGCTAGCACAACCTCCCTTTCCAGTTTTGTAATTACTTCATGCACGCCCAGGGATTAGGCTACACCTCGAGCTTGACCGCTTGCAGCCTCCCCTATAAATCAATAAAAACACTTGCTTGCAAATCCTCCCATTTTCCTGTATATTTCAGGCAGTGGTTATGATCTAGGTTATTGACCCCCTGTAAAGTTCCCCCATAGGTTTACTCGCAGGCATTGGATGACCGAAGTCAAGCCAACTACCACAGGAAAGGAGGTCATCCGATGAGCTTTGAGGACAAGTCGCTACAGTGCTCTAGTTGTGGGAACACCTTCACCTTCAGCACCGAAGAGCAGGAATTCTTTGCCGCTAAAGGGTACATGAACGAGCCCAAGCGCTGCCCATCGTGCCGTGAAGCAAGAAAAGCGGAACGATATGGCTATGGTAGCTACAGGCCCATGCGTGAGATGTATCCCGCAGTGTGTGCCGAGTGCGGTAGGGAAACCCAAGTGCCCTTCGAGCCACGAGAAGGCAGACCGGTGTATTGCAGCGATTGCTACAACAAGGTTAGATTGAGCCAGCGCCGTTAATTCTGCCATGGCCAGGTAAGGAAGGAGTGTGCTGTGAATATCTATGTGGGCAATCTATCGCTTGAGGCCACAGAGGAGGAATTGCAAAAGGCATTTGAGGCTTTCGGACAGGTAGCATCGGTGAACATCATCAAGGACAGGTATAGTGGCCACTCCAGGGGATTCGGCTTCGTCGAGATGCCTACAAAAGCTGAGGCCCAAGCCGCGATCACCGGCCTGAACGGCAAGGAGTTGAAAGGACGAACGCTTAGCGTTAATGAGGCTCGCCCTCGCTCTGAAGAAAGCGGTAGCGGCGGTGGGAGGCCAGGCGGAGGCTATGGGGGAGGCAGGCGGCGTTCCTGGTAAGCGGCGACTAGCATAACAGATTCATAATAGAACTTCGTTAGGTAGCGTGTAAGAGCCTGCGTAGCATTCCGTCCAGATTCGGTTTCACTGAACCTCTTTTGCACCGATAGTCCAGATGTTTGATGGAGTAGCAGCTCAGCGGAGGACACATTCCATCCATCGGGATATGTTGCTTGTGGGAACGGGGGGGGGGGAGACGGGCAGGGGTCATTTGCTAAGATAGGTTCTCCTCAGGAACAAGTTTACACCATGTCTCTTCGGCGATAACCGAGGCTACATCGCTCGTGATCCCCTAGTGAGAGCATTGACATGGTATCCCTTTTCGGCGTCATCCACGCCCTACCACTACCTCTTATATTGCCAGAGTTACATCGAGTGCTAAAACAGGGTGGCGCGTTGGCGGTGGAGACCTTTTCTATGCGGTTGCTGGAGCGAGTAACCAAGCGAATTAAACCTTGCTGTTTAAAGGATTTTCAACGAGGTCTTGAAATAGCCGATATTTTACAAAAGTTTTACACTCGATGGGACCTAGGGCAAGGGCATCGGTGTGCTCACCGCCTATATAAAGGGAATACGGGTCATTGTCCTCATCGCCGGGGTCGATCGATCTCCATGCTGAGGGCCGTGGTCGGGTCATCCTCCGGGGGCATGGCACCTGCGAGAAAAACGGCCAGACTGGCGAGTGGAGGGTGGGCCCTGGCCTGCGGATGAGACTCACGATGGCAAAGTCATGACAACCATTTTAGTTATTGACGATGAACCAAACATTATAGGGCTTGCCCTGATGTTTAACCAGATGGCAAGGCAGGTGCAGCAGTCCCGGCAGAGGCTGCATGACTTCGTAGCCGATGTCTCCCACGAGCTGAGGAGTCCTCTTACTTCCATGCCATGATGGAGAGCTTCCTCAAGACCTTAAAGGAGGAGGTGTACCTGTGTGAATATAGGACACTGGCCGACGTGAAGAGCAGGCTTCCCTGTTTTATCGAGGAGGTCTATAATCTGAAGCGGCTTCACTCGGCGCTGGACTACCGCCCACCGAATGAGCTCGAGGAACTGTTAGTTGCAAGACATAATGCAATGCCACCCCGCCAGAACGCTCTAACCTTTTCTGTCCAAATATAGGGGTGCAGTCCAGACTTTAGGTATGCCTATTGAACAAAAGGGCGAATGTGTGGCCTCTTATTGCTTGCCCTATCCTTGCCCCTTCTTCTCATATTTTGTTCTCTAAAATCGTCGATTTTGTCCTACCTGCACCCTCCCACTGGCATTCTGGGCTTGACAAGGGGTAGGCGATAAAGTAGAATACTGAACGGTTAGTATTTATTGGTGTGGGATGATTAAAAGGGGCGAAAAAACTAGAGAGATAATTGTAGATAAGGCGGCTCAGCTATTCAGCCGCAAGGGCTTTTACGGCACCTCGGTTGAGGATATAGCTCAGGCTGTGGGCTTGACAAAGGGTGCAATCTATGGCCACTTCGATTCCAAGGAGGACATCTGCTACGCGGTTCTAGAGAAGGCGGGAAGAATGATCCAGGCAAAGGTCAACCCCTATGTTAGAGGCGAAGCCAACGCCTGCGATCAGCTTTTGGCCATGATCCGTGGCCACCGGAGCTACGCTGAAGATAGGGTCTTTGAGGGAGGCTGCATAATCCTAAATCTGGCGGTGGAGATGGACGATACCAACGAAGGCTTGAGGGATGACCTAGCAGCCCGGATCATGGCTTTGCGCCAGTGGATCATCCGGATCGTGGAGGAGGGGAAAAGGAAGGGAGAGATAAGAGCCAAGGTTGACTCCGATCAGCTAGCCACCCTCATAATGTCGTCCCTTCAGGGAGCCATGATCCAGTTCAAGATGTTCTCCGACCTGAGGTTTTACGACCAGACCTATGAGTTCTTCCAGCGCTATCTGGATTCGGAGGTAAGAGCATAGCCGAGGCGGTGACAAGTGGCCTCAAATCTATTCATGTCAAGGAGGCGATAAAGGCAGGTCTATTACTCAAGATAGCAAAATTAAAAACGAGAGGAGGTCACAATGGATCTCAAACAGGTAAACGAAACCCTTAACCTTTACATCCGCCCCCAGACCTTTCCCCTGGCTCTTAAACTATGCAGGTCTGAAAGAGAGCTCCCGGAGAGGCTCAGGATGCCGGCGAGGGACCTGGGTTATCAGGTTGCCCTCTGCCAGGCCATTGGCATGGCGAGGCGCTACGGGTGGGTGATGGCCATCGGCAAGGATGACCAGTGCTGCATCGGCGGTGCCTTAACAATGGGCTTCATCGCCGAACCTCATGAAGGCGTCGCGTTCCCAACCCCGGCCGAGAAGCAGCTTGAGGCTGGCAAGTATAGCCACCTGCTGATGGCGCCGATCGGGACAGCCGACTTCGAGCCAGATGTCATCGTCATCTACGGCAATTCCGCCCAGGCCTACAGGCTGGTCCAGGCAGCGAGCATGGGTGCTGGCCATGGCGTCTCCGCCATTGCCTCCGGGGCCGCCGACTGCGGTGACATTGTAGCGCGCACTTTTCTCAGCAATGAATGTCAATCTATCCTCCCTGGAGGGGGTGACCGGGTCTTTGGCGGAACCCAGGATCACGAGGTCATCTTCACCATGCCGCCAGGCAAGGTTGAGGCGGTGCTTAAGGCCCTGGAGGACACCCACAAGGCTGGCTTCAGATACCCGATATTAACCGATCTGAGGCATCGTCCGGCGCTTCCCCCCATGATGGAGATCCCAAAGGCAGGCTGATCTGGAAGGGTCACAGAGAGTTACAAGTCGTATCAGAGCGGACAGGGGGTGAGCATGGCACATCGGATGAGGCTCTGGAGCAAGATACAAGGACTGGATGTCTGACTGATACCCCTCAGCCAGGCACCACGATACTAGGGCAATGGAGGAAGCAACATGTCATACGTAATCTACGAAAGGAAGGGGCACATTGCCTATATCACGCTCAACCGTCCCGACCGTTTGAACGCCCTGGGCGCAGAGCTGATGCAACAGTTGCGGGAGGCGGAAACCAACTTCGCTGAGGACGACGACGCATGGGTGGCCATCTACACCGGGGCTGGCGACAGGGCCTTCTGTGCCGGCATGGATCTGAAGGAGGCGGCGGGGCTAGGCTCGCAGGGTGGGATAGCCTTGCCCTCGCAATTGGAGTCTTTCATCGAGCAAAAGAAGCCTACCATTGCCGCCGTCAACGGGGTTGCCTATGGAGGTGGGTTCGAGATAACGCTGCGTCGTGATATGCGCATCTGCTCGGAGAATGCCTCGTTCGCCCTCGCCGAGGTCAAGCGAGGGCTAGTGCCGCCAATTGGCTCATTCGACCTGCCCCGTCTCGTAGGTATGTCGAACGCAATGTGGTGGCTTTTAAGTGGGGAGCCAATTGATGCTCAGGAGGCCTACAGGATCGGCCTGGTTACAAAGGTCGTCCCCATTGCCGAGTTGCTCCCCACCGCCACCAGGATGGCGGAGATCATCTGCGAGAATAGCCCGCTTGCAGTGAGGGCTATCAGGCAGTTAGTGAGCTTGGGGTCTGAAGTGCCGAGAGACTACGGCTATCGCCTGGGCCTGGGGCTCATCGACTCCGTGTGGGGTTCAGAGGACGCCCTGGAGGGAGTGAGGGCCTTCGCCGAAAAGAGGAAGCCGGTCTGGAGGATGCGCTAGCCCCCGTGCTCAGCCAACGACAGAGTGTTTCCAGGCTAACCCGGCTCAGTTCTTCGAGGAGCCTCTTGGTGAGCTTTGGAGCTAAATTTCACACGGGAGGGAGTCAATCATGGATGTTATAGAGGCCATACGAACACGGAAGAGCATAAGGGGCTATAAGCCCGATCCGGTTCCCAAGGAGATATTGAGGGAGATACTGGAAATCGCCACTCGTTCACCTTCAACGATGAATACCCAGCCCTGGGAGATCACCGTCCTCGCTGGGGAGGCGCTGGACAACATCAGGAAGGCCAATATCGAGATGCTGACCTCTGGGAATCTACCGAATCCGGATATCCAGATGAAGCCCTATGAGGGCACCTACAGACAGCGTCAGGTTGACCTCGCCGTTCAGATCTTCCAGCTTATGGGGATAGCCAGAGAAGACAGGGAAAAGAGGGACGCATGGACCGCGAGAGGATTTCGTTTCTTTGATGCGCCGGCTGCCATCATTCTGTCTGTGGATAACTCGCTGGACCCCTCGCGCCCACTATCCGACATCGGCACAATTGCACAGACCATCTGCCTGGCCGCAGTGAACTATGGCCTCGGCACCTGCATTAATGGACAGGGCATAATGTTCCCCGATGTGGTGAGGAGGTTTACTGGCATGCCCGAGTCTAAACTGATGATCCTGTGCATCGCCATCGGCTATCCGGACTGGGAATTCCCGGCAAATAAGCTAGAGACCAAGCGTGAGCCTATCGAGAACAACACCACCTGGCACGGCTTCGACTAGATCGATGTTGGTCACATACTACTTGTTGCCACGGGTGACAAGATTTCAGGGAAAGTGATAGGCTAGCTTTGAGGATAGGGAAGTTTGATCCGCAGCAACGGTTAGGGCTGACCAAAGCTGCCCTGTGCTGGCTAGATGAGGAATATAATAGAGAAAGGAGTTAACAGTAATGAGCCAACTGAAAAAGTTATTTGAACCGATCAAGATCGGCAATGTAGAGATCAGGAACAGGATAGTGATGGCCCCTTTCGGGGGTGGGGGGGGCTACGCCAAGGATGAGATGGTAACCGAGAGGGCAAAGGCATTTTACAGGGAGAGGGCGAAGGGTGGGGCTGGTCTGATACTGATGGGCTTGCTCTGCCCTATTGACACCAAGGTGTCAATGATGCCAGGGGCCCTCGCCATCTACAAGGACGAATTCATACCAGGCCTTCGTGAGCTGACCGATGCCGTCCACGCCGAAGGGGCAAAGATGGGGGTGCAGCTATCATTCTACGGCTGGTGGGCAAAGAGGGGGGAGCTTGGGGAGGTCAGCCCCTCTGATGTCATCTTTTCCCGCAACAGAGATGCCAAGCCACCCCGCCCCTTAACCCTCGAGGAGATCGAAGAGATGATCCAGGACTTTGCCGAGGGAACACGCCGTGCCAGGGATGCCGGATTCGATATGGTTGAATACCAGGCCTCAACAGCGACAATCATCGGACAGTTCCTCTCCCCCCTAACCAACAGGCGCACCGATGGGTATGGCGGGGATCTGGAGGGAAGGATGAGGTTCCTTCTCAATGTCATTGATGCCGGCAGGAGGAAGGTCGGCCCTGACTATGCACTCATCACCAGAATCTCGGGCTCTGATTTCATGGAGGGAGGCCATACTCTCGAAGAGGTCAAGGTTATGGCCCCGATACTGGAGAGGGTAGGGATGCAGGCGCTTGATGTGACCACCGGCTGGCACGAGGCACCGGTCCCCTTCATCCAGATGGCGGTGCCACGCGGGGCCTGGGTTTACCTCGGCGAGACAATCAAAAAATTGGTCAACATACCGGTCATTGGCGGCACCAGGGTAAACGACCCGATACTGGCCGAGGAGATCATCGCTCGGGGGAGTCTGGACATGGTCTACATGGGCCGACCCCTGATAGCTGATCCTGAGCTGCCGAACAAGGCGAGGGAGGGTCGCTTTGAGGATATATGCCCGTGCACAGCCTGCTGCCACTGCTTCGATGGCGCCGCCGAGGCCCTGGAGTGCGTCGTCAACCCCAGGGCGGGGAGGGAGCTTGAATACACCATCGAGCCAGCGAAAGATCCCAAGAGGGTGTTCGTCATCGGCGGGGGGCCAGGTGGAATGGAGACCACCATCATAGCTTCTCAGAGGGGGCACAAGGTCACGCTCTATGAGAAGGGGGACACGCTGGGCGGCCAGCTCCTTATTGCCTCGTTGCCCCCTTACAAGGAGGAGTTGCCCTATTATACCCGCTACCTTGTCCGTCAGGTGGAGAAGAGCGGCGCTGAGGTGATGCTCAACACCGAGGTCACTGCAAGGGATATAGTTGATGCCGGACCAGATGCAGTCATAGTGGCAACCGGAGGGGTCCCCATCATCCCTGATATAGCCGGGGTTAGTGGGGATAATGTTGTTACTGCCGAGGAGGTCCTTACCGGGCAAAAAGAGGTGGGCGACAGGGTGATCATAGTAGGAGGTGGCCTTATTGGCTGTGAGACTGCTGAGTTTCTGGCCGAGAGGGGCAAAAAGATAACCATCCTGGAGATGCTGGATCGCATAGGCAACGATATCGGGCGGACCACCAGATGGACGGTTTTGCAGAGGATGAGGTCTGCCCAGATACAGATGGAGACCAAGGCTAGGGTGGTAGAGATAACAGAGAAGGGGGTATTGGCAGAGCGCGAAGGAGCCACCGGGTTTTTCGAAGGTGATAGCGTAGTGCTGGCGGTGGGGATGAAGTCTGAAAACAGGCTTGCCAAAGAGCTTGAAGGGAAGGTGCCAGAGCTCCACATCATCGGGGATGCGGCCGAGCCTCGACGCATAATAGATGCCACCCACGAGGGCTTCCGTATTGCCCGGGAGATATAGCCATCTGCCCTACGGGCATGGTTCCCTGTATTGGTTTCGATCGCTGATGACCATCGTTTGTAATAGGTCTCAATTATTTTCCTGCCCAAAGCCCGGTAATGCCCTTGCGTCAGGTCTTTCTTGGTGATAACGATCGAGTCGTGCCAGTTCTTCTGTCAGATAAGGAGATTGTAACTGTGGCCACGACGAACTGTATGGATATGCTGGACAGGGCGATAAGTGAGCGGCCTTCCCGGTTTGACCGTGTGGTAAAGCTTACCCGCCCTTCACTGGAACAGCGGAGGGAACTCGTCTGGGGTTTAGCACTTTAGGTAATCATATCGTGCGCTAGCTTATGGTTCGCCGGCCTCGCTCGACCTACTCCTCACCCTCCACCACAGCCACAGGAGAAGGATCAATGCTGCTAGCCCTACTATAGTCATGCCGGCTGGGTTGTCTTGACGGGTAATATCGAATTCCTGGATTGGCGCAAGCAGGATGAGCAGGCTCAGGGGGCCGGCCGCAAGCGCCAGTTGGTGCACCTCGGCCCATGCCGTCCCCCTCCCTGACATCCACATCACTACCCAGAAGACCAGTGCCGCCAGAGCGATGCCAATGAGTATCGTGGCCCAGGGAGGAAGGATGGTGAGCGGGAGTCCCCAGAATACCAGGAAGAAGGTTATCGCTCCCAGGAAGCCTGTTAGCCAGAACCAGAATGGGTGGCACACATTTATAGTCTTTGAGGAGAAGGGCTGGCGGGGCAAGCGCCATGCAAGTAGAACCAGAGCCACTACAACCGCTACCGCTAGAATATAAGGGACAGTAGGCGGTCTATAGCTAGTGAGGAGGAAATAGCCGATGGCGACATCTGCCGCCAGGAGGACTGAAAGGATAGTAAAGCCCCACCGCCCGACCCACAGCTCATCACGCCTGTTGGGAAATATTAGCTCTACCAGCAGGATAGGGATAGCGACGCTGACCACAGCATGATAGAGCATAAGCTCAAGGCTCCATACCCAGTTAACGCCCGCCCACCGCCCATAAGAGCCAAGGACACCGAGGTCAACCCAGGCGGGATCAAAGAAACTCTTGACCATCAGGCCCTCCTCGATGATGCCATAGGCAGCACCCAGGGTAAAAAGGCTAACCCAGCCCCTTCCCCAACGAAGCGTCAGCTCACGAGCTAGAATGGCTCCGCTGCCATAAAGGGTAGTCAAAAGCACAAATCCGAAGGGGCTGAAGAACTCAACAGGTGGAGCCGATCCCGAAAGCAGCTCTGCGATGGCAGGGGCCAAGAAAAAAAGCACAACCGGCGGTAGTAGTTTCCTCATCGTTTTCTATTATTCTATTTTAATAGGGATGAGTGGGCAGGCGGACAATGAACTCCACCCCTCCCCCCGAGACGCTCCTTGCCTCTATATCTCCTCCATGAGCGTGCACTACTTCTCTTGCGATGGCAAGCCCCAGGCCAGTGCAAGCTTTCCCCACCGAGGCATCAGCTCAGCAGAAGCGCTCGAATACATGTGGTAGCTCCTCTGGGGAAATTCCTGGCCCTGTATCAGCAACAGTGAACTCTATAAGGTCAGCGGAGGCCTTGTGTGCAAGAAGGCTTACCTCCCCTCCCTGGGGGGTAGGTTTCAGTGCGTATCCGTCTCTATCTATGGTGGGC
>DAOWNJ010000113.1 GCA_030642645.1 Dehalococcoidia bacterium
CATTATACCGGGGATTATCCCATCGATGTCCTTTGGACTTAGTCCGGCATCATCGATGGCCCTCACCGCTGCCTGAAGGAGAAGGGCGAGGTTGCTCATCCCTGAGTTCTTGGAATATTCCGTCTCTCCAGTGCCTACAATCGCTGCCTTATCCTTGAGGATATCCATTTCCCAGCCCCCTTGATCGATATGTGCCAGTCTATCAGCCTCGGTTCGGCTAGTCAAGGGAAAAAGGTTTTCGCCACTCGTTTGATATGCTACAATATCAATAGGTTATGGGAAACGGAGACCACGGATGCATGAGGCGATGCTATACGATAGGCTCCCTGGCTCAAGGGTCAGGTGCAACATCTGCCAGTGGCGTTGCACCATTGGCCCGGGGAAGCTTGGCGTTTGCCGCATGCGCCAGAACATAGATGGCACCCTCTACACCCTGAACTATGCCGAGGTCTCATCGGCAGCGGTTGACCCCATTGAGAAGAAGCCCCTGTTTCACTTCTTCCCTGCGAGCACGGTCTTCTCACTGGGAACCTGGGGTTGTAACTTTCGCTGCCGCGATTGTCAGAACTGGCAGATCTCCCAGGCCACGCTCTCCGACCTGGAACGGGGCTCTCAGAGGCTTTCACCGGAGGAGTCCATCGAGCTCATAAAGCGCTACAACTGTCAGGGCATCGCCTGGACCTATAATGAGCCCAGCATCTGGTTTGAATACACCCTCGATGGGGCAAAGCTGGCCAAAGCAAACAATCTCTATACTGTATATGTCACCAATGGCTACATCACCGAAGAGGCCCTGGATGAGATCGGGCCCTACCTTGACGCCTATCGGGTTGATGTGAAGGGCTTTACCGATGCCCTATACCGCGACCTTGCGAAGGTGCACCGCTGGAGGGGGATCCTCGATGTCGCCAAGAGGGCCAAGGAGAGATGGGACATGCACGTTGAGGTGGTTACCAATATCGTCCCCACTATGAACGATGATGATGAGCAGCTTGAAGGGATAGCCACCTGGATAAGGGATGAGCTTGGGGAGCTGACCCCGTGGCATGTGACAAGGTTCTATCCCCAGTACGAGATGCGCCACCTCCCCCCGACCCCACTATCCACCCTCGAGCATGCCTATGAGATTGGAAGGAGGGTCGGGCTTCGCTTCGTTTATCTTGGGAATGTCCCAGGGCATGAAAGCGAGAACACAACCTGCTACTCCTGTGGAAATCTAATTGTACAGCGCATTGGATATGAGACGAGGATTTTGGGCCTTGACGGTTCCAGGTGTCGGTTCTGCGGAGCAGAGCTCGATATAAAAACAGCCCCGTGGAGGTGAGAAATGGGAGGGATTGTTTTCGGGTGCATCGTTCCCCATCCACCGCTTATGGTTCCGGATGTAGGAAGGGGGGAAGAGAGGGAGATCTCCAAAACCATAGAGGCTATGAAGAGGCTTGCAGGGGAGCTTGAGCGTCATCACCCTGAGAGTGCGGTGATGATCAGCCCCCATGGGGCCTATCACTATGATGCTATGGGGATAGCAACCTCAAGATCATCGGGTGGCAATATGAGGGAATGGGGCTCAAGGGGGCCTGATTACTACTTCGATAATGACCTCGAGCTTGTGGCCGCGATAGGGGAGGAGGCAAAGGCATCGGATATACCGCTCAGGTCGATTGGGGAGAAGGGATATGACCTTGACCACGGGGTCCTGGCGCCGATGTTCTACCTTATCGAGGGGATTGGGGGGGTGAGGCTTGTTCCAATTACCTTTGCCTGGCTACCCTTGGAGACCCACTTTGCTTTTGGGCAGGCGATCAGGAAGGCGGCTGAGCGGATAGGGAGGGGGGTGGCGGTGATTGCCAGCGGGGACCTCTCCCACCGCCTCATCCCCACCGCCCCGGCGGGCTATGACCCGATGGGGAGGGTATTCGATGAGAAGCTCACCTGTGCCATCGCCTCCTATGATGTCGATGCCATCCTGAATATGGATGAGAATCTAATTGAGCACGCCGGGGAGTGCGGGCTGCGCTCAATCGTGATCCTTTTGGGGGCACTTTCGGGGCTCGTGGTAAAGCCAGATGTCATATCCTATGAGGGCCCATTCGGCGTTGGCTACTGCGTCGCCTCATTCGAGGTAGAAGGAGGGTGAGAATATGCACCCAATTGCAAAGCTGGCAAAGGATACCATCGAGAGCTACATAAGGGAAGGGAGGGTCATCGAGCCTGAGGAGCTTACCCCTGAGATGATGGGGAGGGCAGGGGTTTTTGTCTCCCTCCATAAGTTTGGCGAGCTTCGAGGCTGCATTGGTACATTCGAGCCGGCAAGAAAGACCGTCGCCGAGGAGATAATCTCAAATGCCATAAGCTCGGCGATAAGGGACCCCCGCTTTCCCCCGGTGATCCCAGGTGAGCTCAAAGACCTCGAGTATAGCGTTGATGTCCTCACAATGCCTGAGCCAATTGAGAGCAAAAGCGAGCTTGACCCCATAAGGTATGGGGTGATTGTGGAGAGTGGGGGGGGGAAGGGGCTATTGCTCCCGGACCTTGAGGGTGTGGACACAGCGGAGCAGCAGATAGACATATGCCGCCAGAAGGCGTGGATAGACCCCGACGAGCCAGTAAAGCTTTACCGCTTTGAGGTGAAGAGGTATAAGTAAAGGAATAGCATGGATCCAATCTCCGCCGCCGCATTGGCTTTCCTAGGGAAAGCTGTTGACATTGTTATGGGTCGTCAGCGCTCTAAGCAAGAAGAACGCATGCATGGAGAGAAACTGATAATCGAGAGCCGCATCGCCGATGCCCTGGAGCGCATTGCAGAATACACCGATGGCCTGCCTGAAGCTGCTCCTAAGATACGAAATCCCTTCCTTGAAGCTCGCAAACTTGAGAAGGAAAATAAATACCTGGAGGCTATCAATCACTACGAGGCATGCTTCCAGCCAGAGACCACCGCTAGCCAGAGCGCAGCCGTCCACATCCTTATCGGAAACTGCTTCTTGAGCCTCAGCGAGCTTGAGGAGGCAGAGGAGCACTACAGGGAGGCGGAGACACTAGCAAGAGAGGCAAATGACAAGGAGGGCCTGGCAGCAGCCCTGGGAAACATCGGAATCATCTACGCGATAAAGGGGGAGCTTGATAAGGCGCTAGATTACCAAGAGCAGTCCCTGAAGATTGAAGGGGAGATAGGAAGAAGGGAGGGAGAGGCATCATCCCTGGGAAATATCGGGATCATCTACCAGACAAAGGGGGAGCTTGATAAAGCCCTCGATTACCAAGAGCAGTCCCTGAAGATTGATAGGGAGATAGAAAATCGAGAGGGGGAGGCCTCATCCCTGGGAAATATCGGGAATATCTACCAGACTAAGGGGGAGCTTGATAAGGCACTCGATTACCAAGAGCAGTCCCTGAAGATTAAAATGGAGATAGGCCATCGAGAGGGGGAGGCATCATCCCTGGGAAATATCGGAGTTATCTACCAGACCAGAGGGAAGCTAGACAAAGCCCTCGACTACTACCAGCAGTCCCTGAAGATTGATAGGGAGATAGGATGGCGATGGGGAGAAGCGTCCGCCCTGGACAACATCGGCCTCATCTACCAAGACAAGGAAGAGCTAG
>DAOWNJ010000148.1 GCA_030642645.1 Dehalococcoidia bacterium
CTTACCTCTATCCCCTTGCCATCAAGCTCAGCGGCAAAGTAGGACGGGTCTTCAGTGTGGATCGGGATGAGGAATTTTGGCCTCACCCTTTCGATAAGCTCCAGGAGCTCCGGTCCGCTGGCATGCCCTGAGGCGTGGAACCCCCCACCCCCCTTATCGGGGTCACCGATAAGGGTCAGATTGAAGTGATCGATCCAGTTCCTTAGACGACAGTGGTCTATCTGCTGCTCCTCATTATATGCCTCGCTTGAGGAATAGATATAGACCCCCCCCTTTGGTGCTATGTCTATCAGGTTCTTGATGTCCCAAAAGCTGAAGCAGAGGATGAAATTATCGGGGCTCATTTGGACATCAGAAGCCTTTACCAGTTTATCCCGGTAGCGCTTTAGGACATCCCTCTGCCACCCCTCAACCCTCCCCCTTACATCCTGGTAGATGCATATCTCAGGAAGGGAACCGGGGTCTGGTATATCTGGGGAGGCAAGCCTCATTGCGTGGAGTAGATAGGCGTCCTTTGCCAGGACCACAAGCCTTCGAGATGTCTCCCTGGCTATTCGGTGGAATGTTATAAGCCTCTCAACATTTCGAGGGCCGAAGTCGGCAATGACCAGCCCCCTCGCCTCCCTGACAGCCCCAAGTGCATTCTCATATACCTCATCCTCGCTCGACTGCCTTTCGTCCCCGGCCCTGGTCCCCTCACAGATGAGGATATAGGGCCTAAGGGCCTCCATCTCCTGGATGAAGCGCTCTGTATCCCCCCCCCTCATCCCATGCAGCCTCAGGTCTCCGGTATACCCAACCCAGCCCATAGAGGTCTGAACAGCGAAGGCGGTGGCCCCGAAGATGGAGTGGTCAACGGGGAAGTGGCGGAGGGGGAGGGAGCCAATCTGCCGGGGTAAGCAGCCGACCGGAGCCGTCTTAAGCCTCTTTGTTGCCGCCCATGAACGGTTCCAGAAATATTTGGCCTCTTCACCTTCGGGGAAGCCACCGAGGAATTCAAATTGCCTCTGGCGATAATTTTGCCCCACTGCTGAAAGATAACCCTCCTTCATCACCCTTGGGCTCAAGTAACATACCTCCTTCTCGAAATCAGTGCCGCCGCTGTCCTGCATCGCCTTGGCGATAAATGCAGTCATCGCCGTTGAGTAGATGGGGATGTCCTCCTTCAAGAAGGAGATATAGCCACTGTGGTCGACATGGGCATGGGAGAGGAGGACACCATCGACATGTAGATAGGAGGGCTCAAACCTTTGCCAGATTTCCTCTCGAGGGGAGAGGTCTTCCCGGTATATCCCCCTTAATGGTGGAAGAAGCCCCATCTCCAGCAGGTCGAGGAGGCCAACGCCGGGACGTGGCTTGAGGTATTCCTCAAAGTATGGGTAGCGCTTTGCAAACGGGGTCCCGAAATCGAAGAACAGGCTTGTCCCCTCATCCTCAAGGAGGACCTTGTTACCTCCAATCTCATTTACCCCGCCATAGAATGTCAGTGAGAGCATGGCTTTTCTATTCTACCACAGGACTTGAGGTTGACCAAGGATTCAACTAGAATAGGGGCATGTTTGAGGTGCTCTCGGAGAAACTGGGGGTGATATTTAAGAGGCTCACCGGCAGGGGGAGGCTCAGCGAGAAGGATGTCGATGAAGCCCTTCGCCAGGTGAGGCTTGCCCTCCTTGAGGCAGATGTAAACTTCAAGGTGGCAAGAGACCTTGTCTCCAGGGTCAGGGAGCGCTCCCTTGGTGCCGAGGTCATGGAGAGCCTTACCCCAGGTCAGCAGGTGATGAAGATTGTAAATGAGGAGCTTGTCTCCATCCTTGGCGGGGGACAGAGCCACCTTGCCCAGGC
>DAOWNJ010000134.1 GCA_030642645.1 Dehalococcoidia bacterium
AAAATTGGCATTTCAAGGATGCAGGCTGCGGCCCTGTTCATTGTGAAAGCCATCAGCGGGCCAGCAACCCCTGCTGAGATAGCGCGATGGCTTTTTCGGGAGCCTCATACAGTGTCCGGGATACTAGATCGGATGGAGAGACAGGGCCTTATAAGAAAGGTGAAGGACCTGGAAAGAAAGAACATGATAAGGGTGGTATTAACGGAAAAAGGCGAGGAAGCCTACCATCGATCGAGCGAGATAAAGGCTATTCGCAACATCCTCTCTTGCCTCTCCCAGGGAGAACAGGACAGCCTGAGGGCATATCTGGAGACCTTGCGGAATAAGGCGCTTAAGGAACTTAGATTGGAGCGCCCATTGCCTTTCCCTTAGGCCCACGGCTTTGATTGTTTTCTCACTTGGCATTTTGAGGTGGAATGTTAGCCGGTGGGTCAGTTATCAACCGCCGGTTGCAACCTCTATACTTTATTGCTATAATTATCTTTAGCGAGAGCAGTGGGGTTAAGTAGTAAGGCTAAAAGTCAAAGCGAAAGTTCTACCTATTGTTACCCCAGCTCCACCAGGTAAAACCGCCCTTCACCCGATGGTGAAGGGCTTGTCTTACCTTTAGCCGAAAGCTATAATCTGAATCGAAGCAAGCTATCAGGAGAGGGGATGGTGGAGAGATACAAGCCCCAAGAGATCGAACGAAAGTGGCAGGAGAGGTGGGAGATTGACCACCTCTATGAAATAGATGAGGATGACCCCCGCCCCAAGTTCTACGCCCTCACCATGTTCCCCTATACCTCCGGGGACCTCCATATCGGCCACTGGTATGCCCTTGCCCCATCCGATGCCTATGCCAGGTTCAAGAGGATGAAGGGCTATAATGTCCTCCATCCCATGGGGTTTGATGCCTTTGGCCTGCCTGCCGAGAATGCTGCCATAAGCCGTGGAATCCACCCCTATAACTGGACAATGGCTAACATAGAGAATATGAGATGCCAGCTAAAGAGCATCGGCGCTATCTATGACTGGAGCCGTGAGGTGATTACCTGCCTCCCTGAGTACTATATATGGACCCAGTGGCTTTTCCTCCAGTTCTATCATCACGGGCTTGCATACCGTGCTAACGCCCCGGTGAACTGGTGCCCCAACTGCCAGACAGTCCTGGCAAATGAGCAGGTTGTGGGGGAGGGGTTGTGCGAGCGCTGCGGGGCCCAGGTCGCCAGGAGGGAGCTTGAGCAGTGGTTTTTGAGGATAACCAGATATGCCGATGAACTCCTCGACCACTCAAAGATCGACTGGCCGGAGAGGATAAAGACGATGCAGCGTAACTGGATCGGGAGGAGCGATGGGGTGGAGGTAGCCTTCGATATCTCGGAGGCCGGGCTTGAGGAGAAGGAGATCAGGGTATTCACCACCCGCCCCGATACCATCTATGGTGTTACATTTATGGTCCTTGCCCCTGAACACCCCCTGGTCGAGGGACTCACCACCATGGATCGAAGGGAAGAGGTGGAGGAGTATATCGCCCGCTCACGACGCCGGAGCGAGGTAGAGCGCCTCTCAACCGAGAGGGAGAAGAGCGGGGTTTTCATCGGCTCCTATGCAGTAAATAAACTCAATGGTGAGCGGGTCCCCATCTGGATAGCTGATTATGTTCTCCCGAGCTATGGCACAGGGGCGGTGATGGCGGTTCCCGCCCATGATAGCCGTGACTTCGAATTCGCCAGGAGACTTGGATTGCCGATAAGGGTGGTGATAGCCCCCGAGGGGTGGGGTGGTGAGGATCTAGACCAGGCCTATATCGAGCCGGGAACAATGGTGAATTCAACCCAGTTTGATGGAATGCCCAGCGAGCAGGGGAGTGAGGCCATCACCGACTTCATCCAGGAGAAGGGCTACGGGGAGCGGATGACAACCTATCGCCTCCGGGACTGGCTCATCTCCCGACAGCGCTACTGGGGGGCTCCGATACCAATCATCTATTGCGAGCGCTGTGGTATTGTCCCTGTCCCTGAGGAGGAGCTACCGGTTCTACTGCCCCCCGATGCTGAGTTCAGGCCAACCGGGGAGTCGCCCTTAAAATATTGCGATTCCTTTGTAAATACCACCTGCCCCAGATGTGGGGCACCTGCCAGGCGTGAGACCGATACCATGGACACATTCATCTGCTCATCCTGGTATTTCCTTCGCTACGCAAGCCCTATGGATGAGGGGGCCCCATTCGACCCCGATAGGGTGAGGCACTGGCTCCCTGTCGATCAATATACCGGTGGTGCTGAGCACGCCACCATGCACCTCCTTTATGCCAGGTTTTTCTGTAAGGCCCTCCGCGATATGGGGCTGGTGGGGTTTGATGAGCCCTTCGCCCGCCTGTTTAACCAGGGGGTCATCATCTGCCAGAAGCAGAAGATGAGCAAGTCGCGTGGGAATGTTATCACCCCCGATGAATATGTCCGGGATGTGGGTGCTGATGCGGTAAGGGCCTACCTCATGTTCATCGGGCCCTGGGAGCATGGGGGGGAGTGGGATGATAGCGGACTCAGCGGGGTATCCAGGTGGCTTAATAGAGTTTGGAATCTCGTTTTGGCTAGTTATGTAGAGGGCAAGCCCCCTCCTGGGGCAACCAGGGCAAAAAAGGAGCTCCTTCGTTTCACTCACAAGACCATAAAGAGGGTTACAGAGGACCTTGAGAGGTTCAGGTTCAACACCATGATTGCCGCTTTAATGGAGTTCACCAACTACCTCTCGAAGGTGAAAGAGTCC
>DAOWNJ010000136.1 GCA_030642645.1 Dehalococcoidia bacterium
GTTGCCACGAGGATCACCCCCTTTGGTAGAGTATACATCCCCTGCTGGCTTAGTCAAGCCTTTAAAGCTGTCTTTTTTTCTGCTATAATTGGTTAGTCTATTTGATGTGATGTTCGATGCAGGAGGATAAAGGGGAAAATCAGGAGAGGCCTGAGGAGATATCGCTAAGAAGGCGGTTCTTCAATATTCGCACCCTTATCTCCTTTGCTATCGCCGCTGGTGTCCTCTATTTGCTCCTAACGAGGCTTGATATCGATTTTGCCTCCACCTGGGAGACAGTGAGGGGTTGCGACCCCTTCCTCTATATCTTCGCCTTTATCTCTTACTACCTTGCGTTCCCCCTCCGTGGTATTCGCTGGGGGATGCTCCTCAGGAACGCAGGGTTTGATAGCGATGATGGTGTTGACCTTCCTTCCGTGCGGCATCTTACCGGTATGATAGTGATAAACTGGTTTGTCAATAGCATCCTCTATGCCAGGGTTGGCGATGTCTATCGTGCCTATATCCTCAGGGAGGATGTAGGTGCCAGCTTCCCCAAGGCGGTGGGGACGGTGGTTGCAGAGAGGGCCATCGATGTGGTGCTCATCTTTTGTCTGATAGCGATCTCAGCTCTTGTATTGTGGCATGGGCAGACCACGAGGAGCATAAACATAATAATGTGGATCGGCCTTGGCTTGGTGCTGCTGGTGGTTTGTTTACTCGTGGTCATGTGGGTCTTTCGCAGTAGGTTGGAGCAGCACCTACCCTCGAGGCTCAGGTCTATATATGGCCTTTTTCATGAGGGCACCTTCGGGAGCTTCAGGCAGCTACCGGTGCTCGTTGTTTTGAGCCTTGGGGTTTGGGGGTTGGAGGTGGGGAGGCTATTCTTTGTGACCCAGGCCCTGGGGATCGAGTTATCCTGGCCACTCCCCTTCCTGATCCTCTTTGCTGCCCTTGCCGCCGCCCTGCTCGCTGCCCTTCCCCTGACCCCCGGGGGACTTGGCTTCGTTGAGGTCGGGCTTGTGGGTCTACTGGGACTGGTTTTCCTGTCGCACGACGCCCTTTCCATCGTCATTGTCGACCGCACCATAACATTCGTGAGCGTTATCATTATCGGGCTGATATTCTTCATAGTGAGGCAGCTAAGAAGGAGGAGGGTGCCTGCTGGAGGCTAGGAGATGTGGTATCGAAGGCGTGGTTTCGGCTTTCCCTTCCCATTCATGCCCCACTTTTACGGGATGAGGCCATTCCCCAGGAGGGAGGAGTATCTGCGGATGCTCGAGGACTACCGAAATGAGCTCAAGGAAGAGCTGGAGGATGTGGAGAGGGAGATCGAGGAGATGAAAAGGGGGTAGCGGGTCAGCCGATCGCCCCCTCCCTTTTAAGCCCCTCGATCACTTCCTTAGTGTATCCAAGCTCGGTGAGTATCTCATCGGTGTGCTGACCCGGGGATGGGGATGGGCTTCTGATCGCCCCCGGTGTATTGGATAGCTTCACCGAGATGCCCACCTGCTTCACCTTCCCGAATTTGGGGTGGTCAACCTCCTCAACCATCCTTCGATGAATCACATGCGGGTCGGTGAAGACCTCATCGATAGTATAGACCGGTGCGACGCATATATCGCTCTGGCGGAGCAGCTCGAACCACTCATCCCTCGTCTTGGTGCGGAATACATCCCTGAAATATGAGGAGATCTCCCCCCTCTTCCCCTCGTCCCACTCATATGGGATGAGGTCCTCCCTTCCCAGGGCTTTACAAAGGTTCTGGAAAAACCAGGGCTCAAGGGAGCCCAGGCTAATATATTTATCATCCTTTGTCTGGTAGGTGTTGTAGTTGGGCACCCCGCCTGTGAGCATATCCTCCCCGCGCTCGGGTATCCTGCCTGAGGAGAAGTACTGCATTGCCACCATATGCATAAGGGATATGACCCCATCGAGCATTGAGATGTCAACATACTGCCCCTCCCCCGTCCTCTCCCTTGCCATAAGTGCGGCCAGGATCCCGATGGCGGCCTGCATTCCCCCTGCGGCGTAGTCTGCGACGAGGTTTCCCGGTATAGAGGGGGGCTCGTCCTTCCTCCTGCCAACGATACTTAGAGCCCCGCCTATCGAGATGTAGTTTATATCATGTCCCACCATATTGTGGTAGGGGCCATCCTGGCCGTATCCAGTCAGGGAGCAGTAGACGATCCTGGGGTTTATCGCCTTTATCCTTTCATAGTCAACCCCAAGGCGGTTCACCACCCCAGGGCGAAATCCCTCGATGACCACATCAGCCCCTTTGGCGAGGGCGTAGAATATCTCCCTGGCCTTATCGTTCCTCAGGTTGAGGACGATGCTCCTCTTGTTTCTGCCCTCGGCATCGTAGGCCCTGTCCCTCTCCTCGTCCTCGACGGGCATAATTGCCTCTGCGGCCCTCCCCCCTCCGGGGTCAACCCTGATGACCTCAGCGCCGAGGTCTCCCAGGATCATGGTGCAGTATGGTCCAGGGGCAAGCCTGGAAAGGTCGATGATCCTTATCCCTTCAAGGGCCATTGCCATTTTCATCCCCCCTGTTTCTCAGCGGTCTTCTTAATATAGCTATTGGCCCTTCTTTGTCAATAGGCGACTTGCCTTTTGAGGGCTGTTTTGATAGAATCTCGAGGAGATGGGGCTGTAGCTCAATTGGGAGAGTGCTTGACTGGCAGTCAAGAGGTAGGGGGTTCGAATCCCCCCAGCTCCACCA
>DAOWNJ010000058.1 GCA_030642645.1 Dehalococcoidia bacterium
AGGGCGATGTCCCGGAAAACCATGATCTCCTCTGCTTGACTGGGGATTCCCACGAGCCCCAGCCTTGTTGCCACCAGGCCCTCGTTCATCGCCCCACCCTCGGTGAGGGAGGTATCCTCGCAGTGGTCTATAATGGGCAGAACAAAGGTGCGGCTATACTCAAGGGCATGGCGCATAAGGTTTGAATCCCTTACCGGCTCCCCATCATCGCTGTAGCCCACCACCCCCGCCTGGGCGAGCTCGCCGATCTCGGCGAGCTCGCCCCCTTTCCTTCCTTTTGTAACACAACCTATGGGAAGGACTCGAATGACCCCTTCTTTCTCAGCCTTTCCCTTTACATAATCTATCACCGCTCTATTATCGATAGGCGGGTTGGTATTCGGCATGCCGCAGATGGTGGTGAATCCTCCCCTTGCCGCTGCAAATGTCCCGGTGGCGATAGTCTCTTTCTCCTCGAATCCAGGCTCCCTGAGGTGAGTATGAATGTCGACAAACCCCGGGGTTACGATCATCCCTCTGACATTGAGAACAAGCAAGGACTCGGAAAGCGGGGCCCTACCTGTCTTGTCAAGCCAGGCGACCCTGCCGTTCTCGATGAGGATGTCACAGCTAAGGTCAATGCCCTGGGATGGGTCCAGTATATGACCACCGCGAATAAGCAAAGGTTTCACTACCGCCTGGCCTTCTTATGGGTAGTAGCGTATCGGCTGCGCTTGAACCCCTGAGCCTGGGCTTCGCTCTCTGAGCCAAAAATAATCAGGTTCTCCGGCTTGATCCTTTCCAGCATAAAACTATCGGAGCTATAGTATCTCCTGTTCTCCAAAACGCCCTGATGCCACTCTGAAGTGGCGATAAATGGGGGGTGCGTCTCATGTTCGCAATAGACGCACCTCAGCGTCAAAGGCTCCCCCTCAAGCATCTTGAACTCTGGTGAAATGTAATGCTTCTCTCTCTCCTGTTTTGATATACAGTTTGGGTTGGGGCACTCAACACCAAAAGCCCCTTTATATCTGGCATAAACTGTCTTGGTAACAAGTGGGGCACTCTTTTCAGGGACTCTAATCTCGCTAGCTCCCAGCAAGAGGGCCGTAAGCGCCATTCTAATCGGCACCCCATAGGCAGCCTGCTGAAAGTAGACGCTTCTGGGGTATTTATCGAGTTCATAGGCAAGCTCGTTCACACGAGGCAGGGGATGCATCACCAGGGTCTTCTTCTTGAATTCCTGGAGGAACCTCCCATTCACAATAGGGTAGCTTTCCTTCGACTCCGTACCTGGGGGCTTGGTCATTCTCTCAGTTTGAACCCTTGTTACATATATCACATCAGTTTTCCCAAGCGCTTCTCTAATATCGATTTCGACTGATGAGGTCGTATCGAAATCTGGAGATGGAAGCGGAAAACTATAGGGTTTTGAAGGGGCTATATAAAGGGCATCTACCTCCCCCATCAAGGAGTTCAGGTCATCAGGCTTGACTTTCTTTGGGGCGTAGTTATATTCCGAGCCCAATTTCCTGAGAACCGCTTCAGGCACGTCCAGACCTCGCATTGGGGCACAGAGGACCTCTGCTCCGAATCTGGCTAGAGCGTAGATTAAAGAGTGCACCGTCCTTCCGTATTTGAGATCACCCCACAAACAAACGGTCAGGCCCTTGATCGTTCCATTCTCTTTCCTGAGCGTGTAGAGATCACACAATGTCTGGGTCGGGTGTTCATGGCCGCCGTCGCCAGCATTTATTATCGGCACCCGTGCGTAATCAGCAGCTACCTTGGCCGCCCCTTCCCATGGGTGCCTGATCACGATGATGTCGGCATAGCTTTCTAACACTCGCACGGTGTCGGCGATCGTCTCTCCCTTCGCCGCGGATGAGGTCGTCTGCGCCTCTGGAAAGCTAATCACTTCTCCACCCAATTTATGCATCGCCCTCTCGAAGGAGCCGCGTGTGCGTGTGCTGGGCTCGTAGAACAGCGTAGCCATATCCTTTCCTCTCAAGAGCTCTATCCGTCTACCCTCCTCAAGAGCAGAGTTCATCTGGTCCGCCAGGTCCAGAACTGCTTCGATCTCTTCATTTGTAAAATCGTTTATTGAGATCAGGTCTCTTCCTGCAAATCCCATTACGAAACCCCTCCCCTGCAAAATAAAAGGGCTATTGCTTGCCGATGAACTCTTGCTCGCCGGCACTTTTTACAATTGCCACCTCATCCCTCCCGTCTGTCTCCCTGAGACGAACCTGAACCATCTCATCCCTTGAGGTAGGGATATTCTTTCCCACATAGTCGGCACGGATAGGGAGCTCTCGATGGCCCCGATCAACGAGGACCGCAAGTTGAATGGACTGAGGTCTCCCCAGGTCGATCAAGGCATCCATAGCGGCACGGGTGCTCCTTCCGGTATAGAGGACATCGTCAACCAGTATGACGCACTTCCCGGTGATGTCGGTCGGGATATGGGTGGGGGGGATGCCAGGTTTTGGGTCAAGATAGGGAAGGTCATCACGATAGAGGCTGATATCCAGTATGCCTATTGGTGGCTTCTCGTTGTTGAGCGTGTCTATTGCCTCTATTATCCTCCTCGCCAGGGGGGCTCCACGAGTGCGCACCCCGACGAAGACCAGGTTACCGCAGCTCTTGTTCCTCTCGACGATCTCATGGGCGATGCGGACAACGGCCCTGCGGATATCCTTCTCTGCCATTATCACCTTCTCAGCCATGGAAAAACCCCTCGCCTTTTTGCTGGCAAGGGGTTTTCAAAATCCCTCTTTTACACCCCCCTTACCAGCCTCTCGGGACTGATTTAAAGGTTCGACTCCTTTATTGTGATGCTCCTAAGCTGTTTCAATAATATATCACAATAATAGACTCTTCTCAACCCCCCTTCGCTTGACAAGGAAAGGGACTATTGATAGAATTTCAGGTGGTTTTGGCCCCGTGGTGTAGCGGACTAACATGCCACCCTGTCACGGTGGAGATCGAGGGTTCGAATCCCTTCGGGGTCGTTTCTTCAAAGTTTTGTTGACAAACTCCTCGTAGTTTAACTGGAAGAAGGGCTCAAGCTCAGGTTGTGGCTTAATGGCCATAACCTCTTTTATCTGCTCTTCATAAATATCAAGGGGCGCCGACTTTTGAGGACAACCCCAACCCTTAGTGGGGTTGTAGCACCCAAGGCGGGGCTTTCCTTTCTTGGTGGAGCTTACATGAATTCTCCCTTTGCAGTACCAACAATGGATAATGCCAGTTAGTGAGCAAATTTTCCTTTAAGCGTCCCCTTAACCGTATCCTTTAGGTATCAGGGTGAGACACAGGCACTCCGTTCGCACCTTTCATTGCCCCAAAGGGTAAAAGCCCGCAATAAAGCCCTTGTGCTTTTCGGCGATGGTATTGGCCAGATTATCCAGAGCCCTGAAATCGGCTTCTTTGGGGAACCCCTTACAGAGCACCGGCTCCAATAGTTCCACCTTCAAGTTTGGAATCATCCCGCTGAGTTGTTCCACCGTCTTGCCTCCCCAGCCATAGGAACCAATAATAGAAACAAATCTCACTTTGGGTCTCAGGGCATTCACCAGGGCAACAGCATAGACAACATTCGGGTGCGGACCGCCGAGAACTGTAGGCGTCCCGATAACGACTGTCGCTGCATCCACCAGTGCCATCGCCAGTTTCCCGATGTCAGCTACGGTGAGGTCGAATTGTTTCACCCCGACACCCCTCTGGGCTAAATCCTCGGCAAGGTATTCGACCATCTTGCGTGTGCTATCGTGCATCGAGATATAGGGTAATACCGCGATGTTTCTAGGCTCGTCGAAGACCCAGCTATGATACGCTTTCAGGATGAACTCTGGTCGGTCATATATGGGGCCGTGGCTGGGAGCGATGATGTCAATGGCATAGTCCTTTATCTTCTCTAAGTTCTTCTGGATGTTGGTTCGGAAGGGCATCATGATTTCGGCATAATACCTCTTGGCTGCCTCATAGACCTGCCCTTCATCGGTTACATACAGGTCGGTTGTGGCCAGGTGGGAACCGAAGAGATCGCAAGGGAATAGTATCTTGTCCTCTCTCAAATAGGTAAGCATTGTCTCTGGCCAATGAACCCAGGGAGCATGGATAAACTCAAGGATTCTGTCTCCCAGCGAAATGGTCTCTTTATCGTTGACCATTATAAACTTTTCCTCTGGAATCATCAGCAGGTCTATGAGCATGCCCTTGCACCTTGGCGTGCAAACGACTTTTGCCTCGGGGTATTTTCCCAGGACCTGGGGGATAGCACCGGAATGGTCCTGCTCGGCATGATTAGCAACGACATAGTCTATGTTCTCAATCCCAAGTTGGCTCAGGCGATCTATCAGCACATCCCGCATGGTAGGGTCGACGGTGTCAATGAGCGCTGTCTTCTCACTACCCTTAATTAAATACGAGTTATAACTTGTGCCGTCGGGAAGTGGTATGAGCGAGTCAAATAACCGCCTGTCCCAGTCAATGGCTCCCACCCAGTAGACTTCAGGTCTTATCTCCCTATCTCTCATTTGCATCTTTTCTCCCTTTTCGATCTCTATACCTTGCCAGTCCCTCATTGAAAAGCCTCTCTCCTTCTTCAGTGCTTATTATCAAGGATGGCACGCGAGCGGGTCTCCCCTTATCATCTAAGGCCACCATAGTATAATAAGCGGTCACGCACCTCATCCTGAATCCTGTGATAAGGTCCTCGGTCTCGACCTCTACGCGAACCTCCATAGATGACTGGCTGACGAAGGCGATCTGGGCATGTATTAGGACCAGGTCTCCAACGCGCACAGGATGGAGGAAATTTATTTCATCGACATTGGCAGTCACAACGCTGGTGTGGGCGTGGCGGCACGCTACAACACCGGCAGCGTTATCCATCATCTTCATCAATTCCCCACCGTGGACATATCCTGCTGGATTAGCTTGATCCGGTAACATAAGCTGGGCCATATCAACAGCAGAATGCCCTACCGTCTCTCCTTCAAGGGGTTGATCTTTTTCCAGGTTCTCCAGCAGTTGGAGGAACAACTTCTCGTGCTTCTCCTCGACCCTCGCCATTCTCTGGAAGAAGTCAGCGATTTCGGTAAAACCCTCCTCCCGAGCTAATTTTTCCAGTCCGGGATACATCTCAGTCCATTCATAGTGCTCACGTTTGGCTGCTGCCCTCAGGTTTTCCTCGGTATCTGCAGCACCGCCGAGGAAGTTAAATTCATGCTCGGCATGTTCAGCCTCGTTTCTGGCTACCTCTAAGAATATATCAGCTACTTGCTCAAGGTCGGCATCTCTGGCAGCAGAGGCAAAATTTATGTATCTGGTATAGGCTTGTGCCTCCGAAGCGAAGGCACTTTGTAAGGCCTCAGCGGTTTTGCTCCCCTTAAGCTCCATTGGTTTCTCCTTTTTACCCCGCTAATTCTTCAAACCACTCTTACTCAATCATCTGCCATCTGTGGATCACCATCTCTTGATAATAGAGGAAGGCAGCCCAATCATTTGAGCTGTTTACGGAGATGACAAGGCCAGTTTCTAAAGCACTGACCCGGGTTATCCCGCTGGCAATTAGTCTTTAGCAAATTGCTTCTTAAGGCTGGAAAGAAGTCTTACGTGTGATCTCTCCTCATTGATTATCTTATCGATGGTCGGCCGATCCCGCTCCGGCACAAGGTCACGCATCTCGCTGTAAAATATAATGGAGTCTTTTTCTGCACCAAGGGCTATTTGCATCGCCTCAGCCGGGCCAGATGCCTTTTGTGCCATCTGGCGAGCAACCTCATCATCGATGAAGATGGATGAGTCAACCAGTGCCTTTAGGTAAAGCTGATACTCCTCCTCATCTTCACCAGCATATGTAAGTTGAGACTTCCCTATGGTGCCCAGCATGTTTTGAAAGGTCTGGAGGTGCTCTTGCTCCATGTTAGCCAGGTAATTATAGGTGTCCTTCAGCGAAGCATCCGTGGCTGATTCAGCAAGCGAACCATAGTAGGCAGCCCCATTCCTCTCGATGCCTATAGCTATGTTGACGATCTCGCTACCAGAAAACAGTGGCATAATCCAACTCCTCCTTATTTATTATTTTAGTCTCTGAAGGTAGCGATGGGCTTGAAGGGCGGCTTTAGCACCCTAATCTTAATCATGCTCTCGGCAGCCTCCAGGGCTGAGTTGCCTCCGCCTATGACAGTGACCTTTTCATCCGCAAAGAGGGGGCCATCGCAGATAGCGCAGTAGGTAACCCCTCTGCCAACTAACTCCTTCTAGGGGTGCCTTCGCTCAATTGCTATACCCCCTCACCTCCCCTCCCGTAATCTCTGATACACAGTGCCATGCCCTTATGGGCGAGAGGTAAAGGGAGATCTCAGGTCTTTGATATGCTGAGAATCTA
>DAOWNJ010000038.1 GCA_030642645.1 Dehalococcoidia bacterium
GGAAGGTTAAAAAAATAGGCTTTTTCAAACCAAACACCGGTTGTTGGAGCCCAAGGGTTTATTGGCCTTCCTTTTTTTTCGGGAAGGGGGGGGGGGCTGGGGGGGATATTTGGCCAGCCAGACTCTGTTTACCGCACAAGGCGTGGGGCGGAGAGGATGATGCTCTGGTTCACTGTCATCCTCGCCGTCATATTTATCACCATCTCTATACTGACTGTAAGAGGGTTCTAGGGGTTGGGCTCCATAATCACACTCTTGACCGATTTCGGGTTGAGCGACGCCTATGTGGGGATGATGAAAGGGGTGATCCTGACCTTAAACCATGATGCCAAAATTGTAGATATATGCCACCAAGTTGAATCCCATAATATTGTTCAGGCTGGTTTCATCGTTAGCACCTCTTACCGTTATTTCCCCGATGGAACAATTCATCTGGTTGTTGTCGATCCCGGTGTCGGCACTGAGAGGAGGGCGGTGATACTTAAAACCACAAAGGCAACCTTCGTTGCCCCGGATAACGGGGTTCTTAGCTATATAATAGACGAGGCCCTCGGCTCCGATGAAGAAGGCCTTAGCCAGAGGAGGCTCGGGGGTGGGATTAGGGCGGTCTCGATCTCAAACCCTCGCTTTTGGCTCTCACCATTAAGCTCCACCTTTCACGGAAGGGACATCTTTGCCCCTGTTGCCGCCCATCTCTCCCTCGGCGTCCCAATCCAGGAGTTTGGCGAGGCTATCGATAGCCTCATCACCTTCCCCATCCTCAGGCCTCAAATTGACGAAGATGGAGTGCTTACTGGTCACATTCTTCACATCGACCGCTTCGGAAATTTGATAACCGATGTAAGGAGAGAAGACATATCGAGCGAGGATATAACCATAGAGCTCTCTGGCAACCAGAACGAGGGTTTGAGTAAGTCCTACGCCGAGGGAAAGGAGCTACTCGCTATCATCGGGAGCAGCGAGAGGCTTGAGGTATCGCTAAGGAATGGGAGCGCCGCATCTTCCCTCGGGGTCAGGATTGGTGACAGGATAAGGATAAAGACGAGAGGATGAACCAGAATATACCCCTCACTAAGCAAGCGTTATCCTGGGTAACGCTTCTACGCATCGGCCCTACAGCCAGGGGTGTCCTTCCCTTCCTTCTGGGAGCGATTATCGCCTGGAGCCAGGGGTATCCCCTTAGCTGGGCTGTGCTCCTGCTCTCCACCGTGGCTATCTTTTGCATTATGCTCATGACCTTCCTCATCAATGAATACTACGACTATGAAGCCGATGTCATAAACAAAGACTTCCACAGCCTTTCAGGCGGCTCCCGGGTGCTCCCTCTGGGTCTGGTGCCCAGGCGTCAGGTAATAGTGGCTGCCTATGCTCTTATACCCATAGTAGCTATTATCGGGCTTGTGCTCTATTTTTACTACGAAACCGGCCCCCTCACCATCCCCTTCGGTGTTCTGGCCCTGTTTATCGGCTACTTTTACACCGCCAAGCCTATTCAACTTTCCTATAGAGGGCTCGGCGAGATAGCCATCTGGCTTTCCTGCGGCTGGCTTGCCACCATCATTGGCTACTATCTTCAGACAGGTCACCTGGACATGGTGGCTACTCTGGCTTCCATCCCTGGAGCAACAAGCGTGTTTCTGGTCATCCTGATCAACGAAATCCCCGATATAGCCTCCGACAGTGTGGTGGGAAAAAGAAATCTGGCGGTCAGGCTGGGCAGGGAGAAAACAGCTCTCCTATATATTGCCTTGCTACTGCTCTGTTACGCCTTTATGATAGCCATCATCTTCTTCGGCATCCCAAAGCTCACCGCCCTTCTCTCCCTGATCCTCCTGCCCCTTATCATATGGAATATCCTGAGCCTCAGGAAGAAGGGAAGCCTGGATGACGCCAAAGCCCTTGAGGGAATATCTTTGAGAACCATGTTGCTCGACCACCTTGTCACATTTATCTACATTGCTGCCTTTATCGTAGCGGGGCTGGGGTCTGTGGAAGCAAGATATAGCGACCTCGTGATAATAGGTATCCTCTGCTTTTTCATACTGGCCCTGGAGGGACTGAGTGTAGTATGTTCCAACATCATCAGAAGAGGGTGAAGCCTTTCTACAGTCCGCCGACGCTTATTCTAAGACAGGCGCTTAGCGCCCTGTATTTCGGGTATCTGGTGCGGTGGGCAAAGCTCCCCTACTGGTTAATGCAGGGGAGAAAGACCCTGCCCACAGCCGCAGGTGCTATCGGGATGGGGTGTATCGGCTTCCCCACTCACCCTGTCTGGGAGGTAACCTCAGCATGTAACCTCAGGTGCAAGCAGTGCCATGCCGAGGCGGGGAGGAGGGGCTCAGAGGAGCTCTCAACCGAGGAGGGGAAGAGGCTCCTCGATGAGATGGCCAGGGTCGGGGAGTTTCGTATGCTTGCATTCGGTGGCGGAGAGCCACTGGTCCGACCGGATATCTTCGAACTCGTTGAGTATGCCAGGGGCCTGGGACTTGAGGTATCAATCGCAACCAATGGGACACTGCTTACACTGGAGAGGGCAAAGAGATTCAAGAAGATGGGTGTGGCCAATATAGCCATTGGCCTTAACGCCAATGACAAGGCAGTCCACGAGGGGATTACACAGGTCTCAGGCTCCTTCGAGAAGACAATGCAGGCGATCTATAACACGCTTGAACTTGGGATGAACCTCCAGATCAACACCACGGTGATGAAGGAGAACCGCTCGCTAATTCCTGGGCTACTTGATTTCGCCTCGGATGTTGGCGCTGAGATCGTGCTCCTCTATCAGCTTATGCCTGAGGGGAGGGGGGATGAGGAGATGGAGCTATCTATAAAGGAGTTTAAGGCTTTAACAGAGATGGTATTGGAAAAGCAGCGGAGGAGCAGGACCATAATAGAGACGGTATGTTACCCTCAGTATTGGGCATACTTGATGAGAAGAAATGGTAGGGGAGCTTTAGGGATGAGGCTGGCAGAGACTGTATTTAAGGGCTGTGTTGCCGGCAGCGGGCTTTGCTATATTAAGCCTGATGGAGATGTATGGGCATGCCCATTTATCCCGATAAGCGCCGGGAATGTCCGCAACAGGCCGCTTGACGAGATATGGCGCGAGGCGGAGCTATTCCAGACCCTGAGGGACAGGAGAAACCTGAAGGGGAGGTGTGGTGTTTGCCCATATAACAATATCTGCGGCGGTTGCCGGGGGAGGGCCTATGCCCACTCCGGCGATTACCTGGGAGAGGACCCGTTCTGCTTCTTGAGTCACTCCACAACCACCGCTGTGCCGTAGACCAGAAGCTCTGCGGCGCCGCTCATCACCATCGAGGTAACAAACCTGGTATCAACGATGGCGTTGGCCCCCAGATTATTCGCTTCCTCGGTCATCCTCTGGATCGCCTGCTCCCTCGACTCGGCCATGAGCTTGGTGTATTCCGGTATCTCGCCCCCAACGATGCTCCTCAAGCTGGCAGTTATGTCCTTCCCCACGTGCCTCGCCCTGATGCTGCTCCCCTTGACCAACCCAAGCGTCCTGGTGATCCTCTTGCCCTCTATCCCGCTTGAGGTTACCATAATCATCGCTTTACCTCCCTGATCTCCTTGGACTCCTTCTTATAGGCCCGATACCTATCCCGGAAAACATACACGAGAAGCACAGTAATGCCAACAATGGCGATCCCGGCAAGTATCCTCCACACCAGGGGAACAGCAGGGGTCATGAAGAAGCCGCTGAGAAAGTAGCCGATGAGCCCCAGTATGCCGGCGCCTACAAGGATGAAGCCTAGCTTCTCAAGCATACTCATCACCTCTGCTTCTAAGTATAATTAAACCTCGGCAGCAAATCAAGCTACCAGCCCCTGTATCTCCAGGTCGTGCCCTCGGGGTTGTCCTCAAGGACTATGCCAAGCTCCAGAAGGGATGAGCGAATGCCATCGGCAAGCTGCCACCTCTTTTTTAAGCGAAGCTTCTCCCTGATGTCGATAAGCACCTCTATAAGGGTGTTGGCTGCTTCCTTTCGCCTAAGGATGAAGTGCATATGAATGGCGGCTCCAATGCTATCTATTAACTCTGGCTCCCCCTGGTCTCGGAGCTCAGCCTGAAGTGAGGTCAAAAGCTCAACCAGTTGCTCGACATCGAGATGGGCCTCCCTCCCCTTGAGGGTCAGGCCCAGCACCCCAGCGAGCTCAAAAAGGCGATTTTGGGCCTCAATTGTCGTGAGGCTCTGGTCCTGCCACTGGTTTATCTCCCTGGCTAAATCGAAGAGCACACCAGCAGCCTGGGCGGTATTGAAATCATCGTCCATAGCCTCGATGAACCTCTTTCGATAGAGATCGGCATCGATCCCCGCCTCCCCGCCGCCGCCCTTTCGATTTGCAGCAATTCTGAGCCTCTCCACCCCCCTCTGGGCTGCCCCAAGCCCATCCTCAGTATAGGTAAGAGGGCTGCGATAGTGGGAGCCTAATACAAATAGCCTCAGAGCATCGGGGCTATAGCGGGAAAGGGCCTCCTTTATGGTAATGAGGTTTCCAAGGGACTTGCTCATCTTCTCCTCGCCGAGCTGGACCATCCCATTATGGAGCCAGTAGCGGACGAAAGGAGAGCCAGTGAAGCACTCAGACTGCGCTATCTCATTCTCATGGTGTGGGAAGATGAGGTCCTGACCACCACCGTGTATATCGATGGTATCCCCGAGGTATTTGAGGGACATGGCGCTGCACTCGATGTGCCACCCCGGCCGCCCCAGGCCCCAGGGGCTTTCCCATTGTGGCTCTCCGGGCTTGGATGCCTTCCAAAGGCTGAAGTCTATCGGGTCCTCCTTGCCGGTTACCTGCTCACCGGGGACCACCTCATTGATGGCGCGGTGGCTGAGCTTCCCGTAATCAGGAAAGCTTCTCACTCTGAAGTAGACATCCCCATGAGTCTCATAGGCATGCCCTTTTTGAATCAGACCCTGGACAAGCTCGATTATCTTCGGTATCTCCTCGGTGACCCTGGGGTAGAAGTCCGCCCTCTTTATATTTAACTCATCCATATCGATGAAATAACGGTCTATAAATCCACTAGCAAGCTCCCTGGGCGAAATGCCCAGTCGTTTGGCACGCTCTATTATCTTATCATCGACATCGGTGAAGTTCTGAATATACCTGACCCTGTAGCCACGAAACTCCAGATACCTTCTGATGACATCGAAGACGATATAGCTCATAGCATGCCCGATATGGCACTCATCATAAGGGGTGACCCCGCAGACATACATCAACACCGGGTCCCCTTGGGGAGTGAAGTCCTCTTTTTGGCCTGAAAGGGTGTTATATAGCTTCATTCGCCTCCCTCTTGTAGATCGAGGCAACAGCTTGGGCAGCGATCCCCTCCCCCCTGCCGACAAATCCAAGCCCATCCGATGTTTTCGCCTTTATCCCAACCTGCTCCTCGCCAATACCCAGGGCTTCGCCGATATGCCGACGCATCTGGTCAATATAGGGCGAAAGCCTCGGCTGCTCAGCGATTACAGTAGCATCTATATTCTCAATCCGCCACCCCGCCTCATCGAGCATCTCCCTCACCCGCCGGAGAAGGACGATGCCTGAGATGCCCCTGTATTCAGGGTCTCCGGAGGGGAAGTGTATCCCGATGTCCCCGAGGCCGCTAGCGCCGAGGAGGGCATCGATGATGGCATGAATAAGGGCATCTCCGTCGCTCCAGCCAGCGAGACCTCGCTCAAAGGGAATATCAACGCCTCCAAGCACAAGGGGGTGTCCCTCCTCAAGCCTGTGAACATCGTAGCCGGTTCCGATGCGCATGTCTCAGAGCTTTCCCCTTTCCTTCAAGATGGCCTCGGCCAGGGCTAAATCCCTGCGGGTTGTTACCTTTATATTATCATAGGAGCCCATGTATACCTTTACCCTGTAGCCCAGTCTCTCAACCAGCATGGCATCGTCAGTTGCCTCGCCGTAAGCCCTGAAGTAGGCCTCTTTTATTATGTCGGATCGAAAAACCTGCGGGGTCTGAACCGCCCACAGGCCTTTTCGATCCGGTGTATCGAGGACAAAGCCGTCTTCACCCACGACCTTTATGGTATCACTGACCGGCACCGTAGCTATAGCGGCGCCAGAATCCCTCGCCTCCTCAAGCCCCCTTGAGATGAGTTCAGGGCTCACCAGGGGGCGTGCCCCGTCGTGGATAACCACCCACTGGCAATCCTCTAGCCTTTTGAGACCCTCGGCGACAGAGTCCTGACGCCTTGGTCCTCCCCGACAGAGCTCCCTCATCTTTGACCAGCCCCTCTCCTGGGCCAGCCTCCGCCCCCGCTCCAGATTCTCCTCGCTTACTACTACAACTAACTGGTCGATAGATGGATGAGCCTGGAAGGCCTCGACGGCATAAGAAAGGAGGGGAGCGCCCCCAAGGTCGGCGAATATCTTATCTACCCCTCCCATCCTCCTCCCCCTCCCAGCGCAAGCGATGATGGCGCCAACCCCGTGAGCCAATTCTCACCCCGCTTTAAGGTGAGCGAAGATCATTCTACCCGCCACTGTCTGGAGGACCCTGGTGACCGCCACGGTCTGCTCGGTATTGATATAGCGCCTCCCACCCTCGACAACGACCATAGTGCCATCGTCAAGGAAGCCGAGGCCCTGACCGAACTCCTTCCCCTCCTGGATGATGCGGAGCTCAAGCTCCTCCCCGGGGAGTATAACCGGCTTCACCGCATTGGCGAGCTCATTGATATTGAGGACACGAACCCCCTGTAGCTCAGCCACCCTATTCAGATTGAAATCGCTGGTGACGATCGGACAGTGAAAATTTTTGGCCAGCCTCACCAGCTTGCCATCGACATCCTGGGCATCATCGGCATCCGCCTCCGTGATCTTCAGCGGGACCTCGGATTCCTTCTGGAGCTTATTGAGCATCTCCAGTCCCCTCCTCCCCCGATTTCTCCTGAGGGAATCAGCGGAATCGGCGATGTGCTGAAGCTCCTCAAGGACAAACCTGGGGATAAGGAGAGTCCCGCCTATGAAACCAGTCTGGCTGATGTCGGCAATACGACCATCGATGATGGCGCTGGTATCTACAAGGATCTGTCCGTTTGTTGAGACCACCCCACTGATACCTCTCCTCTGTAAGGGTGTTCCCAGGAGCTCAAAGAGTTCCCTTCCCCTCATAGCGGTGATGGAGAGCCCAACGAGGCCAAGGATGATGCTTACCACTATAGGCGTGATGCTCCCCCATAGGCCGGGGAGGCGGGAAAGGGGGAAGGCGAGAAGGGCACCGATTAGAAGGCCAACGGCGAGCCCCACAACCCCCGTAAGGAGAGCCGATGCCGGGATCTTCCTGATCCACCTGAAGGGATTTATACTGGACATAATCTACTCCTCTCCAGGGCAACAAAAAAGTGTACTGATGTACACCGGAACAAGACCCCTACACCACCCAGTTTAAAAACTACGGATAATGCCTAGCCTTCGAATAAGTCTTGCCCGTTACCCAGATATAATTACTTTCAACCCGATCAAATATTCGGGCGGCTAGTCAAACTATATTGATATCCCGAACCACCTCAGGATGAAACCCAACCCCCAGGCCCCGAGGTAGGCGATCCCCATCCCCTTCACTGTCTTCCCTGCCCAGAGGAACAATAGGAATTTCTTTACCGGATAGTGTGTTGCCCCAGCGGCGACGCCGGCAGCATCAAAAACGGGATTTGGGAATGATGAGAAAAGGAACAGGAAGAGCCCGCCTCTCCTCTTCATCAAACGCTCAGAAATCTCATAGAATCTCCGAAGCCTCCCTTTGATCACCACCTTGCCACCCCTCCCCGCCATGTATCCGGTAAGCTCACCTATGGGCTCGGCAAGCCCCACCATTATTCCCACAAGCCAGGGGTAATACATAACCCCCCCAAGGGCAAATACAACCGCTAGCCCGGGAATCGGCACAATGAGAGTGGCGCTGGCCAAGAGGCTGATCAAAAAGGCGCCAAAATAGCCAATGCTTGCCAGGTCATTCAACTCGCTCCGAAAGATGACCGCGAAGACAGCGATGGCCACTACC
>DAOWNJ010000083.1 GCA_030642645.1 Dehalococcoidia bacterium
GTGGAGGCAAGGAAGGATACCACCGTCCTCATCCACCCCCTCACCGACCACAGGAGGATCCTCCCCATTGAGAAGAGGGGACAGCTCCTTGAGGCTGGCGAGGGCTTTCTCCTGGTCATATCCTATAATCCCGGATACCAGAGCGTCCTGAAGAATATAAAGCAGAGCACGAGGCAGAGGTTCATCGCCATAGAGTTCGACTTCCCTCCTCGCGATCCCGAGAAGGAGATAATACAGCATGAGAGCGGGGTATCGGCAAGGGTTGCCTCTGATCTGGCAAAGCTTGGGGAGAAGATAAGGAACCTGAGGGAGCACGGCCTCGAGGAGGGGGCGAGCACAAGGACCCTCATCTATGCTGGAAAGCTGATAAAGGAGGGTGTCCCCCCGAGGAGGGCCTGCCAGGTGGCAATTGTTTGGCTCTTGAGCGATGATGCGGAGATCCAGAGGAGCATGGAGGAGGTTGTCTCCACCATATTTGAATAGGAGCTTCTATTGGCCCTTGAGGAGAATATCAGGGAGGTTCTTTCCCACCGCAAGAGGAATGAGATCGTTGACCCAACCCGTGGCCCTGCCGCCGTCCTCATCCCTATATATGGGAAGAACGGGGAATATCACATCCTTATGACAAAGAGGACCCAGAGCGTTATGTATCACAAGGGGCAGGTATGCTTCCCTGGTGGCACCAGGGATGAGGAGGACCCCGACCTCCTGACCACCGCCATCAGGGAGAGCGGGGAGGAGATAGGGCTCAGGGCTGAGGATATCGAGATACTGGGGGTGCTTGATGACATGTTCACCATCACCAGCATGCGAATCATCACACCCTTTGTCGCATCCATACCCTACCCCTATGAGTTTAAGATAAGTCCATCTGAGGTTGAGGAGCTGGTTGAGATCCCTATATCGGCACTTCTGGATAAGGGGAACTTCCGGGAGGAGACGGGGCAATATTATGATGGAAGGCTATTCCCGGTATATTTCTTTAGATATAGAGACTGGACCATAATCGGGGCCACTGCGGTGATCCTGAAGCGGTTCCTCGACCTCGTTTTCCCCGAATAGGAAGTTGTTATGGAAGGCGATAGAATTCTCTCTATAGAGAAGGAGCTAGGGCGGTTCAACCATGCCCTATCAGACCAGTTCCAGAAGATAGTCCCCATCGTTGTGGGGCTCTTGTCCCCTGAGGAGCTCCTTGAGTGGGCCGAGGAGGGTGCCGGGATTGCCAGCCATGCCTTCCGCTCCTGGGAAGCAGCCATAGAATACTTCAGGTTGACCCCTGAGGTGCTGGAAAGCCTCGATTTCCCCCAGTTCATTCGCTGGGCGGAGTATGGGAAAGAGGTCTCCCAGGAATCAACCACCCTATCATGCGCCTACTTCAGGGCGAGCCCTTCTGTGCTGGATTCCCTCCCCCCCCTGAATATAGAGGATTGGATGAGGATGGGAATGAGCCTTTATCAGGGAACATTGCCCTCAACCTCCCTCGCCTGCCGCTTCTTTGAGACGAGCCCGGTGCTCTTTCACTACCTGAGCCTTGATGAGGCCAGGCGGTTTGTCCTCCTGCTCCAATCCTTCACAGATGTATCCTATGAGCTAGCCTTTGAGTGCCTCAACCTGGCTGAGGAGGTCTTCCCCCAAATGGAAGAGCAGGACCGTGGCCCCTTCCTCGATATGGCATCCTTCCTTCGGGACCTGAGCCCCCATGATGCCAGGAAATATTTAGCTCTGGGGCCAAGGCTCATCTCCCGGGTTGAGCGGGGGGAGAGACGAAGGTTCCTCTCGATGGCAAAGGTTCTCTCCCAGCTTGGTGAGAGCCCGCTCTCCTTCCTCATCGATTGCTCTGATGCCCTGGGAAAGCTTGATGGGTCTTTTCACTCCTATATCCTCGATCTCTCCCAGAGCCTCGCGAGCCTTTCCCCCCTCGCCGCCATCGAGTTCATCAAGATATCCCCAGCGGTGCTGGATAAGCTCGCACCACAAGAGCTTGGGAGCTGGTTTGATGAGGGGATGAGAACCCTCATGGAGAACAGGGATGCTGGGGAAGCATACTTCCGATTGCAGTCGATGAGGAGCGAAAGGACCCTCCTCGAGCTCACGCGCCGGGTTGACCTGGAGAGAATAGAGAGGATAATCTCTACCTACTGCCGGGCACTGAGCGGAAAGGATATTCATATCCTCCCCGCTGAGAGGCTCACGGGGAAGGGGATTGGGTGGACATCCCTGGAGAGGCCGGCCACAGAGGGGAGGTCCATCTTCCTCCCTTCATTTGTTGACAGGTTTGAAACCAAGGGGGATAACTTCTCCTGGTATAAGGTTGTCGCCACCCATCAGGCGGCCCATCTGGAATTTGGCAGCTTCGATTTCTCCTTCGATAGGGAGGCACACCTCCTCCCCACCCTGAGGGATCAGCTTGTTGAGGGGAGGTCGGATGGCATCACTGACATGGAGAGGTTCTTCGACCTGTTCGATGACCGAAGGCTGGCCTCAGATATATTCTCAATTGTTGAGGACAGCCGGGTGGACTACCTTACAAAGCAGGAGTATCCCGGGCTCGTGAGGGTCTATGATTGGGTGCAAAAAGATGCCCTCCAGACCAGGCCCAAACTTCAGGAACTCCCATTGAGGGAGGCATTCATCGAAATGCTGGTCCGGATGAGCCTGGGTGAGGTGAATGAACTGCCCATCCCATCCGGGCTTCTGCCCCAGCTTGAGGTGCTGGCCAGTTACTTCAGGGGGCTTCAAGCTCTGGAGGCAACGGTTGAGGACTCTGCAGAGGCCACCATTCGCATCTATCAAATCATCTCTCAGATTGTCAATATGACCACCGATGAGTGGCATCCACAGGACATGAGTGTTCTCCCCGAGAGTCTGGATGAAGAGGGGGTTGGTGCCACCCTCAATGGGTCTGGTGGTGGGGCTCCACCTGAGGCCTTGCCAGGCCTAAGGAAGAATGAGATGCCCTACCACCCTCCTCAGGAGGTCGAGTATCGGGGCGATTTCAAGCCGGAGCTGGTTCAACTGCTGGCAAAGATGAGGGCGAGATCGGCAGACGATGGCTCACCATTAGCGAGGGTCCCCCCTGAGGCCATTGAGCAGCTCTTTGAGAAGAGCACCGAGGTCATCGAGCTTTCCGATGGGGATATACCCTTCACCTCAGGCCTCTTTGTATCCAACCTGCTCACCGAGGCAAGTACGGCTCAGACCCTGCCTGGCCCTGTAAAGATGACCGGGGAGCCAGGGGAGGAGAAGCCCCTCGAGAGTGATGAACCCCTCTCTTTCATCTATGATGAGTGGGACTTCAGGGCTCAGGACTATAGGCCGAGGTGGTGCTGCGTCAGGGAGAGGGTTATGGAGGAGGGGTTGATGGATTTCTATGACAGGACCCTGGAGGAAAACTATCAGCTTGCCTACCAGATCAGGAAGCAGTTTGAACTCCTGGCACCTGAGCTCCTGAGGAAGATAAAGAAGCTCTACGATGGGGAGGAGTTCGATCTCGATGCCGCCATCGATGTCATTATTGAGCGAAGGGCAGGGGCTATCCCTGACGAGAAGATATACTGGAGGAGGAACAAGGTTGAGAGGGATGTGGCGGTGGTCTTCCTCCTCGATATGAGCGCTTCCACATCTGAGTCCATCGAGGAGAAGACCATAGAGCCAGAGGACACCTCGATATATGATAACGTCAGGGCGTATCTGGACTGGGTCAAGTTAAGGAAGGAGCTTGAGTCCACTGAGGGGTATAAGAAGATCATAGATGTTGAGAAGGAGACCGTTGCCCTCCTCATCGGTGCCCTTGAGGCCATTGGAGATACCTACGGGATATACGGGTTCTCTGGATACGGCAGGGAGAATGTGGAGTTCTACGTCATAAAGGACATAGATGAGAGGTTCTCTGATAGGGTGAAGAGGAGGATAGACCGGATAACCCCCTTACACGCCACCAGGATGGGGGCTTCGATAAGGCATGCCACCTCAAAGCTTGAGAGGAGGCCATCGAAGACAAAGCTCCTTTTCCTCATAAGCGATGGCCGTCCCCAGGATAGTGGCTATGGTCGAGATGGCGTTGAGAAGGACTATGCCATCCACGATACCAGGATGGCCCTGGTCGAGGCCAGGAGGAAGGATATAACCCCCTTCTGCCTCACCGTCGATCGAGAGGGGCATGACTATTTGAAGAGGATGTGCACCGATATGGGATATGAAGTGGTATGGGAGATCGAATCCCTACCCAAACGCCTCCTCGCCCTCTATAGAAGGATGACAACATAAAAGACCGCTGAAAAACTGCGTTTTTCAGCGGTCGGAGGTTTAGCTTTACTTCCCCTCGATGGTCCCCTTGGGCTTAATCTTGATCAACTTCGGCTTCGCCTCCTCAGCCCTGGGGATGGTGAGTGTTATTACCCCATTCTCGAATGCCGCCTCCGCCTTGTCAGTCTGGAGGGAACCGGGGAGGGTTACCGTGCGAGAGAAGCTCCCATAGCGTCTCTCCTGATAGAGGTAGTCTTCCCTTTCCACCTCCTCCTCGACCCTGGTCTCACCCTTTATGGTAAGGGTATCACCGCTGATGGTGACCTCTACATCCTCGGGCTTGACCCCTGGCAGGGTGGCCTTTATCACCAGATCGCTCCCCGTCTGGTACATGTCGATGGGGAGCTGGCCCCCCTCACCAAACAGGCCTATAAGCCTTGATGGCCTTACGAAGCTA
>DAOWNJ010000158.1 GCA_030642645.1 Dehalococcoidia bacterium
AAGATAAGCCTCAAAAGGGCTTATTGTGCTCGGCTTGAGTCCACGGAGCGGGTTCTTATGGAGGCCGATGGCGAGCTCATTGGGGAGACACCGGTAAGCTTTTCGGTTCTCCCTGAGGCTTTAAGCGTAGTTATCTAGAAGGAGGGTGCCATGGCAAAGGTAATAGTTGAAGAGCTTAAGGAGTTCTATCAGCACTTCCCAACGGTGGCAGCTATAGTAACATCCCATGGGCTTGGCAGGGATAATGCCATGGCTTGCGCCTGGCACTGCCCGCTTTCGCGCTCCCCCGCCCTCTACGGGGTATCCGTCTCCAAGAGGAGGTATAGCTATGAGCTCATAATCGACGGGAAGGAGTTCGGGGTTAACTTCGTCCCCTTTGAGCTTGCTGAGCTCATCGCCTCTGTCGGCGGAAGCACGGGGAGGGATATGGACAAGTTTGAGAGCTTCAAGATAGAGAGGGCGGAGCCAGTAAAGACCTCGGTCCCCATCCTCAAGGATGCCTATGCTGCCTATGAGTGTAAATTGGTTGACCACAGGACATACGGTGACCATGAATGGTTTGTTGGGGAGATCGTCTGTACCCACCTCCTTAAGGAGGCATTCACCGATGAGGAGGTGGTTGACCTCGAGAGGGTGAGCCCACCACTCTACCTTGGTGCGGAGCTATACCTTGCCCCATCAAGGGAGACCGTCCGCTTCATTGACCGCAAGGTCTACGGCGAAAGGAGATAGGCTTTGATCGATGAGGAGAAGATAAAGGAGGCTGTCCTCTCCATGATCGAGGCAATAGGGGAGGACCCTAAGAGGCAGGGTCTCCTGGATACCCCCAGGCGCATTGCCGAGATGTATTCCGAGCTTTTCTCGGGGATGGAGGAGGACCCCAAGAAGGAGCTCCTGGTCGGCTTTGACGAGGGGCACCGTGAGATGGTGATTGCCAAGGACATCCCCTTTTATTCCATGTGTGAGCATCATTTCCTTCCATTCTATGGAGTTTGCCATGTTGGCTATATCCCAAAAGGTAGGGTTGTCGGGGCAAGCAAGCTGGCAAGGGTGGTGGAGATAATCTCAAGGCGTCCTCAGCTTCAGGAGAGGATGACAACCCAGATCGCCGATACCATTATGGAGGCCCTCGAGCCCGACGGCGTAGCTGTGGTCATCCAGGCGGAGCACCTGTGTATGACCATGAGGGGGATAAAGAAGCCTGGTGCTAACATCGTTACCTCTGCCATGAGGGGGGTGTTCAGCAGGAGGGCGATAACCCGCTCTGAGTTCCTCTCCCTGGTTGGGGGAAATAGCCGATAAGGGGTGGGGAAGTGTTGACAGAGGGGAATAATGTGGTACAATACCAATGCAAATAGCATTAGTATCAGCCCCGGCATTTGTAACTATAGTTTAGTTGTAGATGCCGGGTCAGTCTTTAATAGCGGATGAGAAGATGCATCAAGTAGCGGTCTTCATAGATGGTGGTTATCTTGACCATGTTATCCGTGATGAGTTTGGTGGTCAAAAGGTCGATTATTACGCACTAACTGATAACATCGTGAAGCAGAC
>DAOWNJ010000117.1 GCA_030642645.1 Dehalococcoidia bacterium
AAAGGCAAAAATTATGCCAGATAAAGCCTTCTCATTCCCTCGAGAAGCCATGTGGGCAAAGGCTCGACCAGCTTCAAGAACATCATTGCAAGACAGCTCGTTACTATGGCGGTGAGGAAGGCACCGAGTATATCCGTGGGGAAGTGCACCCCGAAGTAGACCCTGCCGAAAGACCAGATGATTGCCAGGACGAATGGCAGTATCGAGGCCTTCGGGTTCTTGAAGAGGATGCCGAAGGCAAAGGCGAACCCCACCGCTGCTGAGTTTGCAGGGAAGGAGGAGTCGGTGGGCTGGTAGAAGATGAGGTTGACCATATTCGGATAGACCTCAAAGGGCCTGGGGCGGTAGAAGCAGCCATTCATGATCTTCACCGCTGCGTTGGTAAATCCCACCGCCAGTATGGCATCGAGAAAGGCCCTCTGGTTTCGCTCCCTTTGCTCTGGGCCCCTTCCTATAAACCACATGGTGATAATGATCATTGTAAAGGCGACCGGCAGGAGGTGGTCGCCGGCCACGATGCTCATGATATGGTCCCAGGTGGGGGACCTTCCGGCAAGCCCATTTATCAGGAAAAATAGCTTTTCATCAAGCCAGAACATTATCTCTTTCTCAAGCTCCTGGTGATTTGCTGGAGGTATGTCCTCTTCTTAAGGGCCTCAAGCCCCCTCTGTGAGGCGTCGTATGGCTCTCGTGAGCCCCATCGGGCCTTGATTATGGATGAGGCGATAATGGTGAGAACGGTTGTGGCGATAAGCGCCAGGAGCATGAGGGCAAATAGCTGCCCCCCAGCAGGGGCCCCCTCGGTGTCCGGTATGTTCCGGTCAATCCTGAAGAACCACCAGCATGCCACGCCTACCATCACTGCGCAGAAGACATATCCAGTGAGCCTTTTCCTGAAGAGGGAGAGCCCTTTAAGCCTTCCCCGGGATGCTGCAAGCTGGAACACCCCGAAGGAGACCATCAATACAAACAGGAAAAAGTCTAACGAGAGGTTATTCATCTTCCAACATATCTATCGGGGTCAGGTTCCCTTCGGTATGGCATTTGACATGGTTCTCCTTGTGGCCAGGAGGTGGGTTAACCCAACAAGGCATGGTAGCGCAATGGAGTATGTAATGTATGTCCCTGGAACACCAAACCCCCAGGCCACCAGCGCGAGGGGGGCGAACAGGAAGACGGAGGCGAAGGTGACATTGCGGGTGAATGCAAAGGGCACTGCAGCCACGCCGAGGAGGATGAGCATCTCACGGGGCATCAGCGTCGTCATTATGCCGATGGTGGTTGCCTCCCCCCTTCCCCCCCTGAAGTGGAGGAAAATCGGCCAGTTATGCCCCATTACCGCTGCCAGCCCGGTGAGGAGCACTGCCACATCGGGAACATTGAGCGCTCTGGCGATGAGGATGGCACCCGCCCCTTTGGCTGCATCGACCAGCCCGACAGCAAAACCCGCCTTACGGCTTATCTCGCGATAGGTGTTTTGAGCCCCCATATTCCCATCACCTACCTCGCGAATATCCACCCCCTTGAGGAGGCGACCGGCGATATAGGCTGATGGGAAAGAGCCAACAAAGTAGCCGAGGGAAATCGCCAGAACCGCTTGACCAATCATTATCCAATATGCCGCTAGGCCTTTGGCGCCCTCTTATAGGCGGGGAGGCACCAATCGATATATTTGTTTTTTTTGCCCCTCACCACATCAAAATAGAGCCCCTGAAGCTCCTTTGTTATCTTTCCTATGACCCCGCCCCCCACCTTTCGGTGGTCGATCTCAACGACCGGGGTGATATGGGCTGCGGTCCCGCTGAGGAAACACTCATCTGCGGTATAAAGCTCGCTGCGAGCAATCCGCCTCTCCACTGTCTCGACCCCCATCTCTTCTAGAGCAAGCCTTATCACAGTATCCCTGGTGATCCCCGTGAGGATGTTGTCTGATGAGGGTGGGGTTACCAGCTTCCCATCTTGAACCAGGAAGACATTCTCCCCGCTACCCTCGGAGACATGGCCGTCGTATGTGAGGAGGATGGCCTCATCGAACCCGTTCTCCACCGCCTCGGTCTTTGCCAGGGCGCTATTGACATAAAGGCCGGTGATCTTGGCCCTTGGCGGGATCATGCTGTCATCGATACGCCTCCATGAAGAGACGCAGCAGTTTATCCCCTTGGTCACATCAAGGTAGTCGCCAAAGGGGACGACGAAGATGAGGAGGTCATCCTCCAGGTTATGGAGCCTTACCCCTATAACCTCAGAGCTCTTATAGGCCAGGGGGCGGATATAGACATCCTCCTGGTAGCCGTTCATACTCACAAGCTCCACTGTTTTATCGCATAGTTCATCTACGGTGTAGGGGAGGGCTATTTTCAATATGTGGCAGCTTTTCTGGAGGCGCTCATAGTGCTCTCTGGTCCGGAAGAGGTATATTTGCTCCTCCTCGCTGTTCCAGTTTCCTCTGATCCCCTCGAAGCAGGCGGTGCCATAGTGGAGGGCGTGGGTCATTATACCCACCTTTGCCTCGGAGAGGGGAACAAAACTGTTTTGGAAGAAAGCATAGCCTGCCATCTCGCCTCCTTGCCTTTTTAAGGCCATTATAATCACCGCATTTGTTAAAAACAACCCTGACAGGTTGACATGAGCATTAACTCAAGTTAACCTTTCTTAAATTTAACCCCTCCGAGGTGGAAGTGGCAAGGCATTCTTATATCCTTATTATAGGCTTCCTTATCGTTCTCATCGCCCTTGGTGGGGTGGTTCTATATCATAGCCATGCTATCGGTGGAGAACCCCTGGATATCCAGAACTCATCTCCATGCTGCCAGGTCACATTCTGCGTTACCGGCGAGGTAAATGACCCCGGTATATACACCCTTGATGGCTCAAACCTCCATATCTCCGATGCCATCGAGGCCGCCGGTGGGCTCACTGAGTATGCTGACCCAGGTGCCTTAAACCTTGATGCCCCTCTGAGCGATGGGGATATAATCCATGTCTATCCCCTTGGCGATGCCCCCCAGAAGATTAAGATAAATACTGCAGAAGCCTGGCTCCTCGATGCAGCATTGCCCGGGATTGGCCCAACCCTGGCTCAGCGCATCGTAGACTACCGTGAGGAGAACGGCCCATTTCAGTCAATCGATGAACTTCTCAATGTGGATGGAATCGGCCCCTCCACATATGAAGAGATAAAAGACCTTGTAACAGTGGATTAAGCTTGGAGAAGGCGTGAAGCTTGTCTACCTCAGCGCTTTCTGGGTTATCGGCATCTACATAGGTTCACACCTTGCCCAC
>DAOWNJ010000078.1 GCA_030642645.1 Dehalococcoidia bacterium
TATAGTAACTGCACTAGTGGCGCAAGTTTATTTTAGTATTCCTCAAGCTCTACTATAGTGACGCCGGTGCCCCCCTCATAGAGCTCCGCGGGCCTGAACGACTTGACCAGCGAGTGTCCCTTTAACTCCCTGCGCACCGCCTGCCTGAGGGTCCCGGTCCCCTTTCCGTGGATTACCCTCACTGTGGGAAGACCTGCCAGGTAGGCATCGTTGAGGTAGCGCTCAAGCTTGTCCAGGGCCTCTTCTACCGTGAGGCGACGCAGATGGACCTCAGATGGTGGTTGAGACATGGATGTCCTTTCGCTCAAAATTCGATTTAGGCCCTTTCCCACTCACAAGTCATATGATACAATATTTCCATCAATAAGGGATGGGATTAGGGAAACAGATTTGACCAGGATAGATGGCAGGGCAAGGGATGAGCTTCGTCCGGTGAGGATAACCCCTGGATACCAGAGCTTTGCCGATGGCTCGGCACTCATCGAGCTTGGCCAGACCAGGGTTATCTGCGCGGTAACCGTGGAGGATAGGGTCCCAGCATTCATGAGGAGGGGGGGGAGGGGATGGATAACCGCTGAGTATTCTATGCTCCCTCGTTCAACTGTGACCAGAACCCCACGAGATACCACGGGGAGGAGCTACGAGATCCAGCGCCTCATCGGCCGTTCCCTGAGGGCAGTTATCGACCTGGGAGCCCTTGGGGAGAGGACACTGGTTGTCGATTGCGATGTTCTTCAGGCCGATGGTGGGACGAGGACGGCGGCGATCACCGGCTCATATGTCGCCCTTGTCCAGGCCCTCCAGGGGTTGGTGAGGATGGGGGAGCTATTCTCCCTTCCTCTAGGAGATGCTGTTGCCGCAACCAGCGTTGGCATCGTTGACGGTGAGGAGCTCCTGGACCTTTGCTATGACGAGGACTTCCGAGCCCAGGTCGACTTCAATGTGGTGATGACTGCCCAGGGCGAGTTTGTTGAGATACAGGGGACTGCCGAGGGGGAGCCATTCTCTAAAGAGGCTGTGGATTCCCTCATTAGCCTCGCTGAGAGGGGTATCTGGAGGCTCATTGAGGCTCAGAGGGCGGCAATTGAGGAGCTAAAGGCTTAGAGATGTGGTGTAGAGGGGTTCGTGGTGCAACCACGGTAGATTCAAATACGAGGGAAGACATCCTGGCAGCAACAAAGGGGCTTCTTCAGATGATGATAGAGGCTAACGGCATCGAAGAGAAGGATATTGCCTCAGTCATCTTTACCACAACCCCTGACCTCAATGCGGAGTTCCCCGCGGTGGCGGCGAGGGAGATGGGCTTGTCTCGTGTGGCACTTCTATGCGGGCATGAAATGGATGTCCCCCGGGGTCTTCCTATGTGTCTGAGGGTTCTCATCCTGTTCAATACCGAGAAAGGCCACGAGGAGATGGTCCATATTTACACCAGGGGGGCAAGTGCCTTGAGGCTGGATAAATAAACCTGGAGGTGGAAATAATGTTCATTGTTATGAGTAGGGGGCATACCGAAGGGGAGCTCAAGGGCATATTGGATCGCCTCAGTGAGATGGGGTTTAGTGGACATGTGTCTAAGGGTGTGGAGAGGACGGTCATCGGGGTTGTGGGGAGGACCTACCCTGAGCTCAGGGATACCCTCGAGTTCCTTCCGGGGGTGGATGAGGTTGTCCCCATAACCAAGCCATATAAGCTCTCAAGCCGTGAGTTTCAGCCCCAGGATACCGTTGTGAGGGTTGGTGATGTCACCATCGGTGGAGCCGAGCTTGTGGTGATGGCCGGACCATGCGCTGTTGAGACGGAGAGGCAGGTTCTTGATACCGCCAGGGCGGTAAAGGCTGCGGGTGCTAATATCTTTCGTGGAGGTGCATTTAAACCCTCTACCTCCCCATATCAGTTCAGGGGCCTTGGGGAGGAGGGGCTGAAGATGCTTGCCATGGCCCGTGAGGAGACCGGGCTCCCGATCATAACCGAGGTCATGACCCCTCGGGATGTTGAGCTCGTCTCTCGCTATGCCGATATACTGCAGGTTGGGGCCAGGAATATGCAGAACTTCGTCCTCCTCGATGAGGTTGGGATGAGTGGAATGCCGGTGATGCTAAAGCGAGGGATGTCGGCAACAATTCAGGAGTGGCTCCTATCAGCAGAGTATATCCTCTCCCAGGGTAATCACAAGCTTTTGCTCTGTGAGCGTGGGATAAGGACATTCGAGACCTATACCCGTAACACAATGGATGTGAGTTCAATTCCTGTGATCGAGAAGGTGAGCCACTTACCGATCATCGCTGACCCAAGCCATGCCACCGGGAAGTGGTATCTTGTTGCCCCTATGGCGCTCGCTGCGGTGGCGGCCGGGGCTGACGGGCTCATCATTGAGGTTCACCCCTCCCCCGACACCGCCCTTAAGGATGGTGTCCAGTCTCTCACCTTCGAGAACTTCAAGAGGCTTATGGCACAAATTGTCCCCGTGGCCCAGGCAGTTGGTCGCAGGGTAATGGCGAGTGTGTAGGAAGTCTTTGTAATGTTGACCGTCAAAGGGGCTGGTGATATTATGATTGTGCCTCATTTCTTTATCCGAGTGAGGGGAGATGGAGCTTGAGGGGCTTTCCGGGATAAAGCCGCGCAGGGATGTGGTGCTCACCATTGGCGTCTTCGATGGTGTCCACCTCGGCCATCAGCATCTCATCTCCAGAGTGACGGAGAAGGCAGTTGAGGAGGGGCTTCTGGGTGGGGTGGTTACCTTCGACCGCCACCCCAGGTTGGTTCTTGGCTCCAAGACCCCTCTTACTTATCTGACTGGGCTTGAGGAGAGGAAGAGTCTCATCAAGGGCATGGGTATCGACTTCGTCGCTGTCCTTACCTTTACCCCGAAGCTAGCCGCTACCAGCGCCCGCGATTTTGTCCTTGGTCTTAGGGAGCACCTCAGGATGAGGGCTATAGTGATCGGCCCCGGATTTGCACTTGGTCGGGGGAGGGAGGGGGATGAGTCCACCCTTCGATCCCTTGGTGAGGAGTTTGATTTTACCGTTGAGGTTGCGAGCCTGATGACAATCGATGGAGAGGTGGTCTCAAGCACATCTATTCGTAATGCCCTGTCCATTGGGGATATGGCCAGGGTGAGGAGGTTTCTCGGCCGCCCATTCACCCTTGATGGACAGGTTGTCCCCGGTAGGGAGGGGGGGAAGGGGCTGGGCTTCCCCACCGCAAACCTGGCAGTGGATGAGGAGAGGGCCATCCCCGCCAATGGGGTCTATATCACAAGGGCATATCTCGATGGAAGGCCATATAACTCGGTTACCAACATAGGGACCCGCCCCACCTTTGGTGAGGGCGAGAGGGTTGTTGAGACCTACATCCTCGATTTCGATGGGGACATATACGCCCATTGGCTCACTATCGAGCTTCTGGAGAGGATGAGGGGTGAGATGAGGTTTACCTCCGGTAAGGAGCTTGGGGAGCAGATCGCAAGGGATGTCCAGAGGGCCAGGGAGTGGCTTGAACACCATGGAGACTAGCTCGATCCTGAAGAGGGGTGTTTCCGAGATCATCGTTGAGGAGGAGATGGAGAGGCTTCTCTCCTCGGGGAGGCCTCTCAGGCTAAAACAGGGGTTTGATCCCAGCTTGAGAGACATCCACCTGGGACATGTGGTTGGCTTGAGGAAGCTTCGCCAGTTCCAGGAGCTTGGCCACCAGGTTATCCTCATCGTCGGCGACTGGACCGCCCAGATCGGAGACCCCAGCGGTGAGTCACAGACCCGCCCGATGCTCTCCCCCCAGGAGGTGAGAGAGAACGCCGAGACCTATATGAGGCAGTTCTTCAGGGTGGTTGATCGGGAGAGGACCGATGTCAGGTGGCAGAGTGAGTGGTTTGGGAAGTTTGACCTTGCGAGTGTAATAGAGCTTACCAGTAAATTCACCGTTGCCCAGATGCTTCAGAGGGAGGATTTTCAAAAGAGGTATAAAGGGGGCCGCGCAATTAGCCTGACTGAGCTCCTATACCCCCTCCTTCAGGCATACGACTCGGTGGCCATTGGGGCCGATGTTGAATTCGGGGGGAACGACCAGAAGTTCAACTGCCTTGTTGGGAGGGAGCTTCAGGGGATAATGGGTCAGGCCCCTCAGCAGGTATTTTTAGTCCCGCTGCTTGTGGGCACTGACGGCAGCATGAAGATGAGTAAGAGCCTTGGCAACTACATCGCCATAGATGAGCCTCCAAACGATATGTATGGGAAGGTGATGAGCATCCCCGATGGGCTTATTATGGACTACTTTGAGCTTTTGACCGATGTCCCCGATGGGGAGCTTGAGGAGATGAGGGCTGAGCTTAGCTCCGATTCGGTAAACCCGATGGTTTTGAAAAAGAGATTAGCCCATGAGATTGTGGCCCAGTTCCACGACAGAGAGTCTGCGGTGGAGGCAGAGCAGACTTTCGAGAGGGTGGTGCAGCGGGGGGAGGTGCCGGAGGAGATACCCGAGTTTCCACTCCCTCTCTCCAACCTGTCAGGAGTGTTAGGTTCGAAACATACTATGTTATCTGTAGGAAAGACATTGTATCTCACAGAGCTTCCTCTTACCCGTCTCCTTGTTCTACTTGGTCTCGTAAATACTCGAGCAGAGGCAAGGCGACTGCTGGCCCAAGGGGCGGTTGAGGTTGACGGAAATAAGGTCAGCAAGCTAAACGAAGAATACGGGGCTCCCATTTATGACGGCAGCATCATCAAGGTCGGCAAACGACGCTTTGTGAAGGTCGTCGATGCCGATAAGCGAACCTGATTCTTAAACATGGAGGCATAGCATGCAACTGCGCATCCCAGGCCCAACCCCCATCCCCTCCCAGATACTTGAGACAATGTCAAAGCAGATGATCAATCATCGGGGCAAGGAGTTCTCAGACCTGATCTGGGGTGCGACCCAGAGGCTGAAGGAGCTATTTCA
>DAOWNJ010000076.1 GCA_030642645.1 Dehalococcoidia bacterium
AGGGAGAGCACCCTTGAGGGCTTCTTCCTGGAGGTTACAGAGAGCGCAGATGGCTAGGCTCATCGGCGTTGAGCTTTTCAAGATGCGCAAGAGGTGGATGCCATGGGTCCTCCTCGCCATTCTGGTTATTGCCCTCTGCGCCATCTTCTTAAGTGGCTATTTTTCTACCACTAGTATGCTACCCTCACTACCCCCTGACCTTCCACCGGAGCTTCTTGAGGAAATGGAGCTTCAACACCAGCAGATGCTGGCTCACTATCAGTTCCCCAATGCCTTTGACAATGTCTTCCCTACCACCCTGTCTATTGGAGTTTTCCTCCTCGTCATCCTGGCGGCATCGATAGTGGGGAGTGAGTATAGCTGGGGCACAGTTAGACAGGTGCTGGTGAAGAGGGGGATCAGGTGGCAATACCTGGGGGCAAAGGTTATTACCCTTATTATTCTGGCCCTGATTGGGCTGGTAGTGGCCCTGGTTGTAGGCACTGCCCTCGCCGCCTTCACCACATACCAGATAGATGGGGGTATCAGTTGGGAATTTCTCTCGGCATCCTTCTTTGGGAAGCTGGCGCTGGCGTTTGTTTGCACCGCATTAAGCCTCTTTGTCTTTATGCTGCTCACCGTCTTCTTTGCTGTCCTCGGCCACTCGCTGCTGGTGGGCATCGCTGGCGGCCTGGGCTTTTTCATTATAGAGAACATACTCGTCAATGCCTTAACTCTTGGGGGAGGTTGGCTGGCCAATGTTCCCAACTATATGATCGGTCGAAATATCCAGGCTCTCAATAACCTCGGCTCATTCAGTGCCAATAGTGGCTTTACTTATTTTGGTTCACCGCTGCCCAGTCCCCTTCATGCCGGAGTGACCCTGACCATATATTGCATTGTTTTCCTCGCCCTGTCTCTATACATATTCCGAATAAGAGACATAACTGCCTGAATCCACCTTATAGCCTGAGCCTCTCCACCTCCACCGTCTCCGGGATCCGCTTTATCGCACCGGTTCGGGTGAGGATAGGGAAAAGCCCTCTTAAGAATAAGGTCGGTATCCAGGAGAGGAACTGAATTATAGTGTAGAGAAAAGCGAATACACCAATGGCGATTCCGATGGGAACATAACCCTCATATGGCTCGATGAAGCCCTCCACCTGTGTCTCAAACTCTGCCCTCAACTGGGCAAGGATGGCTGCCCTCTCCTCAGGGGTCAGGTCTGGAGGAAGCTGATCCTCAGCTATACCTATGACCATATCCATAATCTGGGGTGGCACTGAGATGCCCTCCGCCTTTACCTCTCTGTCAACCCCCAGGTAAAGGCCGGTGCATGCCACCGCAATCAGGGCCAGAAGAAGGATCGACTGGCCCTGTGATATGGGCCCAACCGAGAATTTTATGCGGCCATCAAGCTCCCTCTGGACACGCCAGGCATAGAGGCTTGAGAGGGCGAAGTAGACCAGAGCCGCAATACCGCTGAAGATGCTTATCTCCCATGAGAGGAATACTGCGATGGCGGAGGCTAAAAAGACCAGGGTGGCTGCCCACAGGGGGCGTATAAGGGTAGCAACGAGCCCGGCCATGATTGCAATCAGCCCTATAGATAGGAGAAGCCATAGCAAAAGCCAGAGCAGGTCCCATGAGAGCGATAGGGTTATCCCCTCTATCCACCCGCAGACAAACCCGAAATAAACGCTGACCCCAATCAAGAGTGCGGCAAAGACCACCGTTTTGATTATCCTCCCTCGCATTTAACACCTCCTTTTCAGGTATTGGGAAGTCTACAACATATTTATAGCTAGTTCAACACTACCTTGGTCTTGACATCTCGGCCCCTGTAATATAGATTTTATGAGCATATGCTTATAAATTCCATTCAAAAATAGAGAGGGGAATGGCAAAGCGAATAGCAGGTGAACTCAAGAGGCATGCCCCCTTTACCGCTTTTGGGGCCCTTACAGGGGTTATCATTATGGTGATAATATTCTTCTTAAATGTCCCCTCCGGGATTTCCGAGCCTGTTTTCTACACCTTACACCCACTTCATGTTGTATTGAGCGCAATTGTAACCACGGCGATGTATAGGAGATATAGTAATAGTAGGCTCTGGGTGGCGATCTTGATTGGTTATACCGGATCGATCGGAATAGCTACACTAAGCGATTCAGTAATCCCCTATCTAGGAGAAGTCCTGTTACATCTACCCAACCCTGGGATTCATATAGGTTTTATCGAGAAATGGTATCTTGTAAACCCTCTGGCTTTTGTCGGTATTGCAATTGGTTACTTAAGACCAGCAACCACGTTTCCCCACGCTGGGCATGTATTGTTGAGCACATGGGCATCATTATTCCATATGATCATGGCACTGGGCGGAACAGTAAACTGGGTCTTACTTCCTGTTATCTTCCTGTTTCTATTCCTAGCGGTTTTGGTCCCCTGCTGTACGAGCGACATAGTATATCCCCTGCTATTCATAAAGAAGGAAGATTATGTCAAGGCCAACGAAGTATAGGTGTGTCGAGTTTATCCCTGAGGTAAAGTTCTTCCAGCCAGGTGGAGTGCCATCACCGGGGGAGCTGACCATGCCTGTGGAGGAATTCGAGGCCATCCGCCTCAAGGACCTTGAGGGGCTTGACCAGATAGGGTGTGCCCAGAGGATGCATGTCTCCCGCGCCACCTTCCAGAGGGTCCTGGAATCTGCCAGGAGGAAGATGGCGGAGGCCCTTGTGAATGGCAAGGCGATCCATGTTCAGGGAGGGAACTTCAGGTTAGCCGTGCTACGCTTCAGATGCGCCGAATACGGGCATGAGTGGGAGGTCCCTTTTGAGGCGGGTGATATTCCCCCGGAGTGCCCTAGATGTTATAGTAGTAATGTATATTGCATCAACCAGGGGGTTTCTCCTGGTAAAGTGGCTCGCCATCGGAAAAAGAGGAGGTTGTCTGAATGAGGGTTCTATTTATCACCACCCCTTATCCCCTTGATGAATTTCCTATCCCTTCCCTCTCCCTCACCTATCCCGCTGCTATGCTTATGAGGGAGGGCGTTGAGGTTGAGATCCTCGACCTACTTGTGGCTCAATATTCACCCGAAAAGATCAGGGGGAAGCTTGAAGAGTACCAGCCTCAGGTTGTTGGAACCTCGTGTGCCACTATGAATTACCCCGCCGCCTCCAGAATCCTCAAGGTATGCAAGAGCTTTGATCCGGGCATTGTCACAGTTATTGGTGGCCCTCATGTTAGCTTTACCGCCAGGGAGACCCTAATGCGTGCCCCCTGGATTGACATCGTGGTGTGTAGGGAGGGGGAGGAGACATCCGTTGAACTAATAAAGGCATTTGAAAATGAGAAAAGCCTCAAAGGGGTTTCAGGGATTGCCTTTCGAGAAAATGGAGGGGTGGTGATTACCCAGCCCCGCCCCCCGATCGAGGACCTGGGCGGTCTCCCATTCCCAGCCCGCCACCTCCTGCCCATCTCTAAATACCGAGCCCTTGGCACCCCCGCTAGCGTGATCACCAGCCGTGGCTGTCCCTTCGGCTGTATCTTCTGCTCGGCACCAAAGATGTTTGGCAGAAGGGTAAGATTTCGAAGCCCAAGGCTTGTTGTCGACGAGATAGAGACGATCCACAAAGAGTTCGGCTTTGAGAGAATAAATATTGTTGATGATACCCTCACCGTTAACCGCCGTCATGTAAAAGAAATCTGTGGTGAGATAATGGGGCGAAGCCTCGACATTGAGTGGTCGGCCTATTCCAGGGTTGATACCATAACCGAGGAATTGCTCCAAATGATGAAGGAGGCTGGCTGCCGCTGGCTCTGCTTCGGGATAGAGTCAGGCTCGCAGGAGATATTGAATAATATTAGGAAGGGGATCACTATAGAGGAGGCGAGGAGAGCGGTAAGGCTCGCCACCGAGGCTGGGATCAATGTCATGGCTTCCTTTATCCTTGGTCTCCCCGGTGAGACACCCGAGACTGCCCAGAAGACCGCCGATCTCGCCAATGAACTGCTGAGGGATTATGGCGCCAGATATGGCTTCCACCTTCTTGCCCCTATGCCTGGAACTGAGGTATATGAGAGGGCCGATGAGCTTGGGATCAGGCTGCTTACCAGAAACTGGGCCAGGTATAGTGCAAATGAGCCTGTGGCCGAGAGCTATACTATGAGCGCCGAAAAGATAATGGGGATAAAGGCCAAGTATGATGAGGCAGTCGCCTCTGCCTGGCAGGGGATGAGATCTCAGGTTGAGGCTGGAGACCCCAGATATAAGAGGGAGGTGGAGGAACGGATGAGCCAGGAGTTTGTCTGGAGGCTTTTGAAGGGGGATGTCATCGAGAGGCTGGGCCTGATAGAGGCTCTCGACCCCGACGATCCGGTGGAGCAGCTTGCTCAAAGGGTCTCTAAAAGGCTCGCCGTCCCTTTAGATATGGCTCAGGAGGAGCTGGAGAGTCTGGTCAAGAGGGGGCTTCTCAGGTGTGAATCGGCGAAGGGAGGCTTTGTCTGGGGATGGAGCTAGGTCATAGTAAAAGGGAGATGGAGATGGAGGAATTAGAGCTATGCAATGAATGCGGGCTTTGCCTCGATATTTGCCCTGTCTATAAGGCAACGCAGAGGGATGAGTTCTCGCCTATAGGAAAGATTCGGGCGGCAAGGGCGATACTTTCCGGGGAAGAGGTTACGCCGGAGATGGTGGAGAGCATCTATAACTGCCCTCAATGCCACTTCTGCGATGATGTTTGCCCCCAGGGGATTAGCATCACCGGGATCGTCCATGAATCACGGGTTGAGCTGGTGAAGAGGGGACTGGGACCCCTGGAGGCGCAGAACAGGGTGATAGAGGGGATCGGGAGGCTTGGCAATTCAGTTAATGGCGACCCGTCCAGGAGGCTTGAGTGGCTGCCGGAGGAATTTCCCAGGAAAGAGTCGAGCACCTTGCTCTATCTGGGTTGTTTGCCTTCCTATCTGGTTAAAGAATGCGCTAGCTCCACATACCTGGTGCTTAGGAGGCTTGGTGTTGATTTCATGATCCTGGAGGATGAGGGATGCTGTGGCGTCTATTTCTATGACT
>DAOWNJ010000085.1 GCA_030642645.1 Dehalococcoidia bacterium
AAGGGAGGGTTGGAAGGCTTGACATCGACTACGATGTAGCCTGCGATGAGAGGAGCATTACCGAGCTTGTTGCCAAGGTATATGGCAAGGGTGAGGACGATATAAGGATAGCGGACAGAATGCACCTTGATGGTGATGGGGCAAGAGGGATTATAAAGACCAGGGTGGCGCTCACAGATAAGGCAAAATCGGAGGTTATCGGGGAGACCTATGGCAATGCCCCCAACTCAAGGGGACACATGGACTGTGTTGAGATCCTGAATGGAAAAGAGGCAGTTGCAAAAGCCATCCCGATAGTGGTGGTAAATGATGAGAGGGCGAAGGTTACCCATGAGGCCGCTATCGGGAGCGTTGATAGGAAGCAGATGGAGACCCTTATGGCGAGGGGATTGGATGAGGAAGAGGCAGTGGATGTTATCGTGAAAGGGATTCTGAGGTAGGTATGTTCGCCGTTATCCTCTGCACCGCCCCAATGGATGAATCCGAGAGGATCGCAAGGGCCCTGGTTGAGGAGGGGCTATCTGCCTGCGTCAATATCTCCCCTGAGGTCAATTCATTATCGTGGAGCGAATAAAAGAGCTACACAGCTACGAGGTTCCCGAGATAATCGCCCTCCCCATAATTGGCGGAAACGAGCAGTATCTAGACTGGATCAGGGGATCGATAACACCCTAGGCTATTTGCGCTTCGACTCCACCCACCTCCGCTTTTGGTTTATCCTGGTCTCCTCATCGGTGGGCTGGTAGCAAGAGAGGAATTTATCCCTAAAGCTTGAGAAGCTGCCGTCAAGGATAGAGCACCTTATACCCTCCATAAGCCTCATAATGAAGCGAAGGTTATGTATGGTGGCAAGGCGATATGCCAGGAGCTCCTCGGAGCGGAAAAGGTGGTTTAGATAGGCAGCGGAGAAATTCTGGCAGGTATAGCAATCACAGCCCTCTTCTACTGGACCATCCCTATCCTTGAAGCAGGCATTGGTTATATTCACCCTTCCCCCAAGGGTGAAGAGGGCACCATTTCGGGCAACCCTTGTTGGCAGGGCGCTATCAAACAGGTCTATCCCCCCCGAGACGCCACAAACCAGGTCCTCCGGGGAGCCCACCCCCATAAGGTAGCGGGGCTTATTGGATGGTAGAAGCGCCGCCGTCTCCCGAACTACAGTGTTCATCAACCCCTTTGGCTCCCCAAGGCTCAAGCCACCAATGGCATAGCCAGGGAAATCAAGAGAGGTGAGGAACTGAGCAGAGTATCGACGAAGTTCAGGGAATGTGCCACCTTGCACAATCCCGAAGAGTCCCTGATCATCTCGACTGAGGCTTGTCTTACATCTCTCGGCCCAAAGGTTGGTCCTTTCCATAGCCCCCCTAATGGCATCAAGGTCGTCGCTATAGGGGGGGCACTCATCGAAGGCCATGATTATATCGGCACCAAGCCTTTCCTGGAGCCGGATCGATAGCTCAGGGGTGAGGAAATGCTCGCTGCCATCTATATGGGAACGAAATAAGACCCCCTCATTGCTGACCTTCCTGAGTGTTGCCAGGCTGAATAGCTGATAGCCTCCACTGTCGGTAATGATGGGACCGTCCCAGGAGGTGAAGCGATGGAGCCCCCCAAGCCCCTCAATAAGCTCGACCCCTGGCCTTAAATAGAGGTGGTAGGTATTGGCGAGTATTAACTTCGCCCCCAATCGGGTGAGGTCATCGGGGGCAAGGGCCTTCACCGTAGCCTGGCTCCCAACAGGGATGAAGGCTGGGGTAGGCACAACGCCGTGTTTAGTATAGATAAGACCCGCCCTGGCTCCCGTCTCTGGGCAGGCCTTCACCAGCTCAAACCCCCTCATCTACCTCACCATATTACTTGCGATGATCACCCTCTGGATCTCAGAGATCCCCTCGTAGATCTCGGTGAGCTTGGCATCGCGATAGAGCCTCTCTATATCCATCTCCTTAGTGTAGCCATATGCCCCATGAACCTGCATCGCCATCCTTGTTACCTCGACCGCCGCCTGGGAGCAGAAAAGCTTGGCGATAGCGGAGTCCTTCTGAATGTTCTCCCCCTGATCCCGAAGGAAGGCTGTTCTATAGGTGAGCCACCTGGCCGCATCCACCCTTGTCGCCATCTCAGCGAGGAGCCACTGGATGGTGGGGAGATTTGAGATGGGTCTGCCATAGGCGGTTCTCTCGTTGGCATAAGCGATGGATAGATCAAGGGCCTCCTGGCCAACCCCCACCCCCTCGGCAGAAACACCAAGCTTCCCCACGCTCAGGGCCTCAAGAAGAACCTCATAGCCCTGCCCCTTCTCACCCAGGAGATTGCTCTCAGGAATACGAACGCCATCGAGATATATCGCCGATGTCCCCAAACCCCTTGCGCCCATCATGTCCCAGGGATGGCGCACCTCAAATCCCGGAGACAAGGTGTCAACGATGAAGGCGCTAACCCTCTCCGTCTCGTCCTTGGCGAAGACGAGGGCGATTGCGGCGGCGGGGGAGAGAGCGGAGAATATCTTCTCTCCCTCGATAACATAGCCCTCAGCCACAGGTCTTGCCCTGGTGACGATTGCCCTCGGGTCTGAGCCCGTAGCCGCCTCGGTAAAGGCGTAACAAGCTAGGTATTTGCCTGAGGCGAGGGGGAGAAGGAAATCCCTCTTCTGCTCCTCATTCCCGAAGCGATATATAGACTCCTCGGCGAGGGAATCAACGGCCACGATGGCCCCAACAGCCATTGAGGCACGGCATAGCTCTTCGATGGCCAGGACATAGCCTGTATAACCTGATCCGCTCCCCCCATACTCCTGTGGGTAGGGCAACCCATAGAATCCCAGGTTTCCCATCTGGGAGGCGAGCTCTCGCGGAAAATCGCCGCTCCTATCGATCTCCCTGGCAAGGGGACGAACCGACCTATCGGCAAAATCCCGTGCCATTGTCTTTATCATTTTCTCTTTTTCAGTTAGGTTGAAGTCCATAATCTACACCAAAAGGTCAATGCACATGGCGAGGAAAATCAGACCGAGATAGGGGAAGGCTGATAGCTTATAGACCTTCCATGCATCCAGGGAGGCGCTTGTCCAGATGAGGCGGATATTGGCATAGACCATTAAAATACTCAAAACGATTGCCACCCCAAGATAGAGCCACCCAAAATTGCCAATAAAGTAAAGGGCAATAGCACCGGCAGAGAGAAGCAGTGATAGGCAAAGCAGTATCTTTATCACCGGCTTTACCTCACGGCTCACCGGGAAATAGCATACCCCTGCCTGGAGGTAGTCCTCGCGGTTGGCGATCATGACGCTCCATACATGGAGCGGGATCCAGATAGCGATAAGGATACACATGAAGAGGATGGTCAGGTCGAGGTGATGGCTGATGGCCAAGTATCCGATAAGCACCGGGCTTAAGCCAGCCACTATTCCCAAAGGGACACAGAGCCAGGTTTTCCTCCACACCACCGATGCCAGAGCGCCGATAGCCCCGAACAGAAAGCAGAGGGGATGTAGATACCAGGCGATGACAAGGGCAGCGATAACAAGCCCCACAGCCAGCGGGAGCATCTTCTCGGGTGGGTCGATCCGCTTTGATGGTAGGGCACGGCGGCATGTCCGCTGCATCCTGGCATCAACCTCACGGTCAAGGTAGTTGGTAAGGCTGTTGCAACCAGCACTCCCTATCAGGATGGCTACAAGGGCGATTAGGGTGGTGCCAAGGGGTGGAGTCCCTCCCCCAGCGATGATAGCAGCGCCAACACCGATCAGGGTGAGGAGGCTTGTCTCCCTGGGCTTCAGAACATCAATGTAGCTAGCAGCCGTTCTGCCTATCTCCCTGGTCCTAGTTACCATGCTCAAACCTCTCGTAGTATTTGACAAATACCGACATCGCCTTAGCCGCCCTCATGGACGATCTCAACAATCCTTTCTTCAAGCTCGTTGCCATCCATCCCGACTTCAACTCTACATTTGATGCCCCAATAATGGCAACCGACCTGGGGTTGAACAGCCGATCAAGCATCCCCCCTCCCCACCATTTGATGATATTTGACAACATTGGAAATTGCCCTTGCTGCCCTCTCCAGGGTGGGATAGGAGGGGATACCAACGCTGGTGTAGTAGTCCCTGACCTTCCTCCTCTCCCCCTCTATATTTGCCAGATCAGCATCGGTCGGCCCAAGTGGTAGAACAATCACCACTGGCTTTGAGAATTTATTCCTGACCCCAAGGGGGAGCTCGATAAGCTGTTGAACCACCTCAGGACTCATTTCCTGGATAGCACCCTTCCCCGCCGCACCGAGGATATAGTATGCAGCCTGCATAACAACGATGGTTCCCATATTATCATCGCCGGCAGTGATCTCGAGAACCCTGTTGAAGATCTCTGGTGGCATTGCGGGGCCTCCCACATCCACCGGGTTCCTTACGCTTGTCCCCGCAAGGGGCAGGAATGTCCTGAGCTCATCCTGCCGCTCCTGAGCAAGGACTGGGACCTCAAGCCCCACCCTATCATAAACATCGGCGGCGGCGACGCTTATCCCCC
>DAOWNJ010000017.1 GCA_030642645.1 Dehalococcoidia bacterium
GAGCGACCGGCTCATAACCGGTTGGTCGTAGGTTCGAATCCTACTGGGCCCACCAGGAAAAAAAGGCGGCAAATTTCCGAAGGAAGTTTGTCGCCTTTTGGCCAAGTAAACCTGTAAGCCGAGTTCTGTTTTTTCGACCCGCAAGCTTTGTCTCCTAAACAAGCCCTACTTTGTTATAGTAAGACTCCCTCGGAGTGGGCCTAGCAGGTCAAAAAAGGTGACCATCTATCTAGGGTGACGGTTACCCGCCACCTCAAGCGACCTACCCGAGGACAGTGGCCGGGCGTCCTTAGGTCCTCCTATTTGGTCTTGCTCCGGATGGGGTTTGCCCAGCCGGCCGGTCTCCCGACCGCTGGTGAGCTCTTACCTCACCATTTCACCCTTAGCCGCCTACGGCGACCGGTATGTTTCTGTGGCACTTTCCGTAGGGTCGCCCCTCCTGGGAGTTACCCAGCATCCTGCCCGGTGGAGCTCGGACTTTCCTCCCCGATATAATCGGGGCGGTCACCCGGTCTGCTTGGCCAACCCTAGTTTACCATAAGGATAAAAGGGGGTCAACTAAGTGGGCTTGAGCGGCCTGCGGCTCAGGGCATCCGCCGCTCTATTTTGCTCCCTGGGGATGTGCTGGATGCGGGAAGATTGAAATTTGCCCATCAGGTGACGGGCCTGCTCAAATAGGGGCTTTAGCGCCGGATTTTTAACCCGGTACTCACCTCTTACTTGCCTCACCACAAGCTCCGAGTCAAGCTTTATATCTACATGCTCTGCCCCAAGCCTCTTTGCCTCCTTAAGGCCGGCGATAAGTGCCCTATATTCCGCCTGGTTGTTGGTGGCATGGCCGATAGCCTCAGATATCTCGGCTATCACCCTTCCCGCCCCATCCACTATAAAAACACCTATGGCCGCAGGCCCAGGATTGGGCTCGGCTGCTCCATCGGTGTAAATGATCAACTGCTTCCCGCTCATACCCTGGCCTTTATAGAGCTATCCTGTATATAGAATTCTTCCGCAGCTACTGCACTGCACCAGCCCCTCCCCACCCCTTGCCCTGTGGAACTCACTCACTGGTAGGGTAATGTGGCACCCCTGGCACATCCCCTGCTCCACCCTGGCTATGGCCCTCCCCTGCTTCCTCTCCCGAAGCAGCTCATAGAGCTCCAGACTCCCGGGATCGACATGAGAGGCAAGGAGGCCTCTCCTATTCTCCAGTGAGGAGAGAGCCCCAAAGAGCCCCTCCCTCTCCTCAAGGAGCCCCTTCTGCTCCCCTCTCCACTCCCTCTCAATATGCTCCAGCTCGGCGTTCCTCTGAGATATGTTTTTTTGGACACTATCGATCTGGATCATGATATCGAGAATGATATCCTCCCTCTCTCCCTGGCGGGCCTTGAGGTGTTCCATCTCCTGCTGTATCTTCTCCAGTTCCTTCGGGTTCCTTGCCGAGCCATCGTAGAGCCTGCCCTCCATTGTTTCAGCCCTCGCCCTGACGTTCTCAGCCTCCCACTCCTCCCTCTTTAGCCTCCCCTCCAGCTCGCTTAAGCGTTCCCTTTCCCCTGCCAGCCTGGCTCGTGCCTGGATCAGGGCCTCGCTCTCCCCAAGCCTGCCCTTTATATGCGCCAGCATCTGCCGCTTTGCCTCGATCTCGAGGTCGACCTCCTGCAATTCGTATAGCTGCTTTGCTTCGTTCACCATCTTTTGGCCAATTCTAGGTCAAGACTTCTTCCCTGTCAACGAGGGGGATTGACACCCTCTATTGGTGGATGTATTATCGAGTCCCCAATCGACAGAAAGTAACCTAAAAAGGAGGAAATTATGTCGCAGCAGGCATTAGCAGGCTACAGGGTCTTGGACCTCGGCCAATATATTGCTGGCCCCTTTTGTACCAAGCTGCTTGCAGGGCTTGGCGCAGAGGTTATCAAGGTGGAGAGGCCGGATGGCGACCCTGCAAGGAGGGTAGGGCCTTTCGTTAAGGATGACCCCAACCCTGAGAAGGGTTTGCTCTATCTCTACCTCAATACTGGCAAGAAGGGCATCACCCTGAACCTCAAGAGCGATACGGGAAAGAAGGTCTTCAAGGATTTGGTGAAGGATGCCGATGTTCTTGTGGAGAACTTCAGACCCGGGGTGATGGCAGACCTTGGGCTCGACTACGAAACACTGGAGAAGATAAACCCCGGTCTGATCATGACCTCTATCTCCAGCTTCGGGCAGACAGGGCCATACCGTGATTTCAAGGCCTCCGACCTTACCCTGATGTCAATGGGTGGGCTGGTACATATGTGTGGGGATGTAAGTCGGGAGCCGATAACCTACGGTGGGTCGCAGGCCCAGTATCAAGGGGGAACGAATGCCTTCACCGCCATCATGATCGCCCTATTCTACAAGAATAAGAGCGGTGAGGGGCAGTACATAGACATATCAATGCTTGAGTGCATCGCTTCCATCCTGGAGCAATTCGACCACTCCTTCTGGACCAGTGGTGGCGTTTACGAAAGGAGTGGGCCGCGCTGGGCAAACATATCCCCATGGGGTATCTACCACTGTAAGGATGGCTATATCGGCCTTGTTCGTAGCGCCAGCATCGCCCGCTGGTGGCAGTTTGCGGAGATGATGGGAAAGCCAGAGTTGAAGGACTTCAAGTATGTTGCTATGCCTTCTGATCCAAGAGAGAGGACGCTGCTCATGGATGAGATCGATGCAACAATGTATGACTGGCTGATGGACCACACCGTGGACGAGATCTATAGGGAGGGCCAGTCAAGGGGCATCCCCTGCGCCCCGGTCCGCAATATAAAGGACCTCTATGAGTGGTGTCAAATGGTAGAAAGGGGGTTCTTTGTGGAAATAGACCATCCGGTGGCGGGCAAGGCCCTCTATCCCGGGGCTATGATGAAGATGACCGGGACCCCCATGGAGACGGGAAGAGCCCCTCTGCTGGGTGAGCACAATGATGAGGTCTATTATAAGCGATTGGGCTACAGCAAGGAAGATATGGCAAAGATGAAGGAAAACGGAGTAATCTAGAGGAGGCTCGAAAATGGCAAAGAAAGCTCTGGAAGGTATCAGGGTAATCGAGCATGGGATGTACTGGACTGTGCCCCATGCCTGCCAGATAATGGCGAATATGGGTGCTGAGGTGATAAAGGTTGAGTCCATCCAATACTATGACCCGGTAAGGATGTACCTGAACCCACGTGCCCTGGGCATGATCGAGGGAACTCAGTGGGCTTATCGGGAACAGGGAGAGCACCCATGGAACAGGTCCAATTACTACAACGATGGAAACCTGGGCAAGCTCAGCCTGACCCTTGACCTCACCGGGCCAAAGGGAAAGGAGCTCTACAAGAAGCTGGTCCAAAAGAGCGATGTGGTCCTGGCGAATATGTCCGCAGGGGTAATGGACAGTTGGGGGCTCAGCTATGATGTGCTCAAGGAGGTAAATCCCGGGATCATAATGGTATTGGCTCCGGCATACGGGGTAGAGGGGCCTGAGAGCGACTATGTGGCCTTCGGCGCCAACCAGTGGCAGGCGAGCGGGTTTGCCTCCATAACCGGCTATCCAGACCTGGGTCCGATGCAGGCATCCATCAACTATGGCGATCCCGGCGCTGGCCTGCCTATAGTGGGTTTCGTGATGGCTGCACTCCTCCATCGTGAACGCACCGGAAAGGGGCAGTTTATCGATGTCTCACAGGCGGAGACCATGGGCTCCTACATTGGGGAGATGATGCTGGACTATGCATTTAATGGGAGGATCGCAGGGCTGACAGCCAATAGGCACCCATATTTGGCACCACAGGGGGTCTATCCCTGTAGAGGGGAAGAGGAGTGGATTGCAATTACAATCGGCTCTGAGGAGGAGTGGCAGGCATTCTGCAACGCTATGAAAAACCCCGAGTGGACAAAGGAGGAGAGGTTCTCCGATAATGCCAGTCGGATGAAGAACCATGATGAGCTCGATAGGCTTATCGGGGAGTGGACCGGAGGATGGGTGCGAGAGGAGATAATGTATATACTCGAGAGGCTTGGTATAGCGGCAGCAGTGGTTACCAGGCTCCCTGAAGTGCTTGGAAATCCCCAGTTGCACGCACGCGGGTTCCATCGCTGGGTAACCCACCCTGAAACCGGCACCCTGCCCCACCCGAATATCACCTCTTGGAAGATGTCAAAGACTCAGGGTGAGCCAAGGGGCCCGTCGCCATGCCTTGGTGAACACAACGAGCATGTACTGTGTGATATACTCGGCATACCCAAGGAAGAGCTTGCCATTCTGGAAGAGGAGAAGTATATCGGCACAGAGCCCCTGCCTGGGGCTGACGGAATCGGTCCCAAGTGGTCACGGGAAGCCTGATTATAATATAGAAGCGGGGTATGGTAGAGGAGAATATATCAGAGGTCTCGATATACCGGGGACTGAGAACTGAGACTGTGGGCAGGAATATAATCTACTTGCCCACAGTCTCTTCAACTATGGATATTGCAAAAAGGGCGGTCGGGGATAGCGCAGCGGAGGGGACGATCGTCATCGCTGATGAGCAGACCGCGGGGAGGGGGAGGATGGGGCGGAAGTGGCTCTCCCCGCCAGGAGTGAGCATCCTCCTATCCATCATTCTGAAACCAGACCTGGCCGAGCTCTCTCGCCTGAATATGGTTGCTGCACTGGCAACGGCGCAAAGTATTGAGAGGGTTACCGGTATAAGGCCATCTATAAAGTGGCCCAATGATATCATCATCGAGGGGAAGAAGGTGAGCGGGATGCTCATCGAGAGCGATATCCGGGATGAGGCGGTGAATTCAGCTATCCTGGGCATAGGGGTGAATGTCAACCTCGACCCTTCTATCCACCCTGAGATCAAGGATACCGCCACCAGTCTGAGGGAGGTTTTGGGGGAGGAGGTATCACGACTGGAGTTACTTACGGCCCTCCTTGAGGAATTTGAGCAGCTCTACAGGGCGCTTCGCCATGGCGAGCCTATCCATAAGGAATGGCAGAAGCGCCTGGAGACATTGGGCAGGAGGGTTCGGGTGAAGATGGGCGATAGCCAGGAGGAGGGCTATGCTGAGTCGGTGGACGGTGAGGGCCATTTATTCTTGCGCCGCCCTGATGAGAGCCTAATCGAGCTTGTGGCTGGAGAGGTAACCCTGCGCACATAATTAAACTGGAGGCAAGAGATGATTTTGGAGGATCTAAACCTTGAGGGGAAGGTGGCTGTCATTACCGGTGGGGGCACTGGATTGGGGAAAGCCATGTCTCATGCCCTAGCAGGGGCAGGCGCTGATGTTGTAGTCGCCGCCCGCCGGGTTGGGCCTATCGAGGAGACGGCATCTGAGGTGAGGGGGATGGGGCGGAGGGCATTGGCCATCTCCACTGATGTCGCCGATTCCCAGCAGGTGGAAAGGATGGTGGAGAGGGCCATATCTGAGTTGGGAAAGGTGGATATATTGATCAATAATGCCGGCATCGGGGGGGAACAGGTAACGAAGCCGATCTGGGAGATAACCGATGAGGAGTGGCGCATCGGGATAGACACGAACCTCACCGGTGCCTTCTACTGTTCCAGGGCGGTGGGCAGGCATATGGTAGAGAGGGGAAGCGGAAGGGTGATTAATATCTCTTCAGGCTATGGACTGAGGGGAGGTCGGGATAACTTCATGTACTGCTGTGCCAAGGCTGGGGTGGTCTTGCTCACCAGGTCTTTAGCCCTTACCTGGGCAAGGGATGGCGTAAGGGTGAACTGCATTGTCCCTGGATTTTTCGCTACCGTGCCCCTTGACCGCCCCGAGATAAGGCAGTACATAGAATCCACAGCTCGATTTAACCCGATGGGGCGTGTCGGCGAGCCAGGGGACGTTGGGCCACTGGCCGTCTTCCTCGCCTCCGAAGCCTCGGACTATGTAACTGGTGAGATATTCTGTATAGATGGAGGGGGGTTAGCTGGAGGGTACACCCCTACTGGCTATGCCCCTATTATCCCGTTGAAAGGATGAGGCTCATGATTTTAAGGGAATTTAGCCTGGAAGGAAAGCTGGCAATTGTAGCTGGGAATGGGAGGGGCTGGGGTAACTACTTAGCCATTGCCCTTGCTGAGGCGGGGGCTGACATCGTCATCGCTGCCCCTGGGGGAAAGGGGATCGAGGAGACTGCTAAAAAGGTTCGAAAAATGGGGAGAAGAGCCCTGGCCATCTCTACCGATATCGCTAAATCCTCTGAGGTGGAGGAAATGGTGGAGAGGGCCATCTCAGAATTTGGCAAGATCGACATACTGGTCAATAGCCCCGACCTTGAGTTTGCCAGGCCCTTCCTCGAGGTGAGTGATGAGGAATGGGATCAGGTGATGAATATCAACCTCAGGAGCGTTTTCCTCTGCACCAGGGCTGTGGGAAAGCATATGCTGGAAAGAAAGACGGGGAGGGTCATCAATGTCGTCCCTGGGCTTGCTGTAAGGGGGCTATCAAATTGCACCGCCTATTGTGCCGCCAAGGGGGGCGTCCTTCAGCTCACCAAGGCCCTCTCCCAGGAATGGGCTAGAGGGAACATCAGGGTTAATGCTATAGGGCATGGCTGGTTCTCTGAGGAGGAGCGAAGTGAGGAGGAGCAGCTAAAAGACCCACTGGTTCGCTATATCCCGCTTCGGCGCCTCGGCCGACCGAGGGACTTAAGCGGATTGGTGGTCCTCCTGGCCTCCGATGCCTGTGATTATATAAATGGGCAGGTCCTTTTTGCTGATGGCGGCGTGCTCGCCCATGTTTAAAAAGGCATGAGTGAGAAGAATGGCAATGCCTTTTATGCGGGGCGCCTTTGGCGCCCCGCATAAAAGGCTACTATTTAGGTTACCTCTTCACCCTCTCTGGGGAGCCTTCTATTTCCCATAAAGGCTGTGAACAGGTCCAGGGGCAAGGGGAATACCAGCGTATTTGTCTTCTCGGTAGCTATCTCAGTGAGTGTCTGGAGATAGCGTAGCTGAAGGGTTGCTGGCTCCTGTCCAATAACCTTTCCCGCCTGAGCCAGCTTCTCGGCAGCCTGGAACTCGCCCTCGGCGTGGATTATCTTGGCCCTCCTCTCCCTCTCTGCCTCAGCCTGTGCCGCCATAGCCCTCTGCATACTCTGGGGTAGCTCCACATCCTTTATCTCAACCACGCTCACCTTAACCCCCCAGGGCTCGGTCTGCTCATCTATGATTTGCTGAAGTGTTTGATTGAGCTTATCCCGCTCAGAGAGGAGCTCATCGAGGTTGGACTGACCGAGGACGCTCCTCAGGGTGGTCTGTGAGATCTGAGAGGTTGCCCTGACGTGGTCTGTTACCTTGACCACAGAATCCTCAGGGTTCACCACCCTGAAATAGACCACCGCATTCACCCTAACGGTCACATTATCCCTGGTTATCGCCTCCTGTCCAGGGACATCCATGGTGACCACACGGAGGTCGACCTTCCACATCCGATCTATGAAGGGGATGATGAAGAAAAGCCCGGGACCCTTTGCCCCTATCAGTCTCCCCAGTCGGAAGATCACCCCACGCTCATACTCCTGCACAATCTTGATCGAAGCGGAAAGGAGTATGAGCACCGCTACCGCTATTGCAACCCAGATAGGCCATGTCATTTTTTCACCTCCTTACTTTTTTGACCCAAACCTTTAATCCCTCGACCCTGGTAACTATCACCTCCTCCCCAGGCTCCACCCTTCCCCCCTCCGCCGTTGCCTTCCACCTTTCCCCTTCGATGAAAATCGTCCCGGAAGGGTCAAGCTGAGTCTGTGCTATTGCCGCTTTACCCAAAAGCCCATCATAACCGGTGGTCGCCCTCCTTCTATGGGCCCGAACCACAGCCCAGACAACGAGGACAACACAAATGGTGACTACAGATACCACCCCGGCGATAAGGCCACCGCTTATATGTAATGCAGGGGAAGCGGTGAACAGGAGGAGGGAGCCGAATGTCAGAGAAGCCACCCCGCCCACGGCCAGGATTCCGTGGCTGGTGATGAAGGCCTCAGCGATGAAGAGGGCGAAGGCCAGGACCATAAGGGCCACCCCGGCCCAGTTCGCCCCAAGGGTGCCTAAAGAGTAAAGGCCGATTAGTAGAGAGATGCCACCTAGTACACCGGGGAAGATGAGGCCAGGGTTTGAAAGCTCGACGATAAGGCCGAGCATGCCTATGGTGAACAGGATATAGGCTATATTCGGGTCGGAGATGGTGGAAAGGAAGCGCTCGACGCCGCTCATCCCCACCTGATGAATATTGGCCCCCTCTGTATGGAGGGTAACAACCAGGCCATTATCAAGGACCACCTCCATCCCATCAAGCTGCTGGATAAGCGAGTCGAGGCCTTGGGCGGTGAAATCGATAATGTTTAACTCCAGCGCCTCCTCCGCGGTTGCCGATGCGCTCTCAGTAACCGCAAGCTCTGCCCACTCCACATTACGGCCTCGATTCTCCGCCAGGGTCTGCATATAGGCGGAGAAGAAATTGAGCGCCTTCTGTGCTTCGGTGTCGGGAAGCTCCCCACCGCTTGAGGAGACCGGGGTGGCAGCTCCAATTGCTGAGCCAGGCCCCATAACGGCAACATGGGATGCCATAGTGATAAATGTCCCCGCCGAGGCCGCCCAGCCACCAGGAAGGACATAGACCACTACCGGGATCTCGGCATCTATTATTCGCTCCACAATAACCTGGGTGGAGGAGGCAAGCCCTCCAGGGGTATTGAGCTCGATTATGCAGCAGATTGCCCCGTTCTCTTCGGCGAGGGTGATGCCACGGTCTATATAATCGGCTACAACCGGAGTGATCGCCCCATCTACAGTCAGGACATAGACCTCAGATGTATTGGCACTGGCCTCCGAGGAGATAAGGGCTCCAGCCAGGAGCAAGAGCGGTATAAACAAGAGCAAAATTCGTCGCATAATCATCCCCAGTTTATTATACAGGAAGGCTACCTTTTTGCAAGTTGAACAAGGTGTCTTGATGTTGTAGAATATATCAACTTTTCTAGAGTGGAGGATCGAATATGGGAATTGAGGAGGGAAGGCTGAACTTTGTCCTTCCCATTGGCCACCTCCAAGAGGATACCCTTAAGCTACTTGAGGAGGGGGCCTACCAGGTAAGGGGTTACGGCATAGACTCACGGAGCTACAGGCCCATCATGGATGATGGCGAGGTTTCCCTTAAGGTGCTGCGGGCACAGGAGGTCCCGATCTATGTTGAGGAGGGGTTCCACGATATTGGCATCACCGGGCATGACTGGGTTATTGAGGCCGAGGCTGATATTGAAGAGCTCTCGGACCTGAGGTATGGAGAGGTGAGGATACTGCTCGCAGTACCAAACGCCCTTGGTGATGTCAACTCCCTCGACGAGCTTCTGGACAGGTACTGGGATAGGGGGATCAGGATATCGACCGAATACCTTCGTCTCTCTGAGAGTTATATAATGGGGATGGAGTGTTATAGGAGGAGAACTGATGAGAGCCCCACCATCATCACCCCCTGGTACAGGAGGGTGACCAGTTCCCCGGTCAAGCTGATCCTTTCCTTCGGGGCTACCGAGGCGAAGCCCCCTGATGATGCCGAGGCGATCATCGATAACACCACAAGCGGGAGGACGATCAGGGAGAATGACTTGAAGGTTATCGAGACAGTCCTCGCATCGTCAACCGCAAGGCTCATCGCCAACAAGCAGTCCCTGGAAGACCCCTGGAAGGCTGATAAGATAGGGGAGATAAGGACAGCCTTTGAAGGGGTGTTGAGGGCCAGGGAGAGCTTCCATGTCTTCGCTAACGTGCCAACCAGACAACTGTCGGGGGCCACTCAGATTCTGCCAGCGATGAAGGAGGTCTCAATAATTGATGGAGGCGAGTGGTCACGGATAGACTTCGTCATTCCCAGGAGCCAGTTCAGGGAGGTCATCCGAGAACTCAAGCGCCTTGGGGCTGAGGATATATTGAGATACTCCCCTGGCCAGATAATCGCTTAGGGGGTCATATTGCCTCAGATCTGCTTTCACCTCAGCATCGCCAGGGAGGCGGCTGCGAGATTGGACCATCCGGTGATAGAGCATAACCTGGGCAACTTCCTTCTTGGCTCTACCCTGCCAGATGTGCATATAATGACGAGGGTTCCGAGGCAGAAGACCCACTTCTTCAACCTGGAGATAGAGGACAATGAGAAGAGCGTCATTGTTTTCCTGAGGTCATACCCTGAACTCGCCAATGGGGCGAGTCTGGATGGTATCACCAGCGCAATGGTCAGCGGCTATCTATCTCACCTTATCACCGATGAGGTCTGGATCATTGATATATACCGCCCTTTCTTCGGCCCCTCATCCCCCCTCGCCACAGACCCCATGGCCAATATATTGGACAGGGTGCTACAATATGAGCTTGGTATTCGTGAGCGACTTGATAAAGATAATATGAACGCCATAAAGAGCGAGCTTGCCTACGCCAAGTTGGGGGCTGGGCTTGGGTTTATCGATGAGCCAACTCTGAGGAGGTGGCGAGAGGTAGTCATCGGATTTATGGAGCGTGAGCTGGATTGGTCTACCTTCCCCCTGTTTGCCAGAAGGTACCTCCCTTCCCAGGAGATGGACCAGAATGAGGCGGAGCGCCTCGTTACCTCCATACCCCTGATGCTTGAGAGGGCGATGGAGCAGGTCACCACCAGGGGGATCGAGGGGTTCAAGGAGAGGTCAATAGCCGAGTCGGTAGCGGCAGTAGGAGAATACCTGAGTTGAATATCATAAGGGATATCGAGATCGCCAGACGAACCATCCTCAGGCGCTCCCCCTTTGAGCTCTATGAGGCACCACCTCAGGTGATGCAGAAGATAAGGGATGTCTTCGGCGAGGGGCTCTCACCTGATGAGGCGGTTGAGCGAATAATCAATGATGTGCGGGAGAGGGGTGATTCTGCCATCCTCGACTATACCAGAATGATCGATGGGGTGGAGCTCTCATCCATTGAGGTAGGCCGAGAGGAAGTCGTCTCAGCCGTTAGTAGGGTTGATGGAGCCCTTATATCAGCACTCAACATCGCTCGTGAGAGGATACGCTCTTTCCATCTGAACTGTATGCGCAATAGCTGGGTCAGGGAGGGGGTGGGGCAGCTTTTTCGTCCCCTGGAGCGGGTCGGGGTCTATGTCCCCGGGGGCAGGGCCTCATACCCATCAACAGTGCTCATGATGGCAATCCCTGCAAGGGTGGCTGGGGTTGAGGAGGTCATCATCACTACCCCCCCTGGTAAGAATGGTGAGGTCTCAGCACCCACTCTGGTGGCAGCGGATATTGCCAAAGTTGACCGCATCTTCAGGGTTGGAGGGGCCCAGGCAATCGCCGCCCTCGCCTTCGGCACGGACTCTATACCAAAGGTAGACAAGATTTTTGGGCCAGGAGGCCTCTTCGTCACCCTGGCCAAGAAGAGAGTCTATGGCTCTGTTGGCATCGATGGCCTCCAGGGTCCGACTGAGACGGTTGTCATCGCTGATGAGGGCGCAGATCCTGTTTTCTGCGCAGCGGAGCTTCTCGCCCAGGCGGAGCACGATGTCCTCGCCTCCGCCATCATGATCACCACCTCCTCTGACCTTGCCCTGAGGGTGAGCCGGGAGGTCGAGAGGCAGCTTTCAGAACTTGAGCGGCGTGAGATCATCTCCCGGTCGCTGGAGGGGAGGGGAGGGATAGTGGTGGTAGATAATATAAATGAGGCCATCGCTCTGGTAAATGAGTATGCCCCGGAGCACCTCTCCCTGATGGTTGAGGATGCCCCCTCATATATAGATAGAATACATAACGCCGGGGGCATCTTCATCGGCTGTCCCGAGGCTTTGGGGGACTATATCGCAGGGCCAGGCCATGTGATGCCAACCGGAGGCACAGCGCGCTTCAGCTCACCGGTAGGGGTTGATGATTTCCAGAAGGTGACAAGCATTGTCAACCTGGACAAAGCGGGCATAGAGAGGCTGGGGCCACCCGCTGCGACCATCGCTGAGTGTGAGGGGCTCACCGCCCACGCTAGGGCGCTCAGGATGAGGCTAGAACAATGAATTCCTCGAGAATAGAAAAGCTTATCAGGAAGGACTTTCTTTCCCTCAAGCCGTATACCCCAATTGTGCCATTAGAGGTGCTGGGGGAGCGTGCCGGAATCCCTGCAGAAGAGGTGATAAAGCTCGATGGAAATGAGAACCCCTATGGTTGCTCCCCAAGGGTGAGGCGGGCTCTCGCCGATTACCGCTCTTACCATATTTACCCGGACCCTGAGCAGCGTGAGGTCAGGAGGGCATTGGAGGGTTATACCGGCATCAGTGCTGAGCATATCGTGGCCGGTGCCGGAAGCGATGAGCTAATAGACCTCATACTTCGCCTCTTCATCGAGAGCAGAGATAAGGTGATAAACTGTCCACCCACCTTCGGGATGTACCCCTTCAGCACCGAGGTCACGGGTGGTGAGCTGGTTGAGGTGCCAAGGGGTGAGCGCTTTTCAGTAGATATAGCCTCGATAGAAAAAGCGATAGATGAGAGGACCAAGGTCATCTTTATCGCCTCGCCGAATAACCCCACTGGTAATATCACCCCGAAGGAGCTCATCCTGGAGCTACTGAAGACAGACATAGTGGTTGTGGTCGATGAGGCCTACTATGAGTTCAGCGGCGAGACCCTTGCAAATTTGGTTCCGGAGCATGAAAACCTGATCGTGCTGCGCTCCTTCAGCAAGTGGGCAGGGCTCGCTGGGC
>DAOWNJ010000126.1 GCA_030642645.1 Dehalococcoidia bacterium
CTTTCGCATAAGAGACCAATCGCATCACCAACGATCTTTCTAGGTCTAGCCGGCGATGGCCGGGGCTATGGCTGCTGCTGCAAAACCGAATAGCACTATGGCCGCTGCCATGAGTCCCCAGAAGAGCTGCTTCTGGACCCCCAGCCCGATCCCGAGGTCGAACAGGATTACGCGGAACCCATTGAAGACATGATAAAGGACAACTGCCAGAAGGCAGAGTTCAAGGACGAGTATATAGGGCTGGTGGAAGAGCTCCATGACCCTGTCGAAACCACCAGTGATGGACAAGGTAGTTAATAGGATGAGGTGGGCGATGCCGTAAAGGGCTATAACTACACCAGAGAGCCGATGAAGTATCCATGCCCACATCCTAACCTTATAGTTAGCTGGCCAGATGTCGGCATACTTCCTTATAGCACCGCCTCCTTGTGGCGGGCGCTATGACACTGGAGGTTGACTGCCACTGGCAGGCTTGCGATATGGGTTGGGAATACCTCAGCATGCACTGCAAGGGCGGTGATCCTTCCCCCGAGGCCCTGAGGTCCTATTCCAAGGTCATTTACCCTTTTCAGGATCTCCGCCTCAAGCTCAGCCACCTCGGGCTCCGGGTTTGGCTCCCCCACCTTTCTTAAAAGGGCCTCCTTGGCCATCGTCATCGCCTTCTCAGCGGTCCCTCCAATCCCGATGCCAACGATGGTAGGGGGGCAGGGGTTGCCCCCCACCTCCTCCACCACCCTTACCACGAATTCAACTATCCCTCTTCTCCCCTCGCTGGGCTTGAGCATGGCAAGGTGGATAGTGTTCTCACTTCCTCCACCCTTTGGCATTACCCTTATCCTCAGGCGATCGCCGTCTGTTATCCGGGTGTGGATGACGGGAGGGGTGTTGTCATTGGTGTTCGTCCTCGATGAGAATGGCCTCGTTACAATAGACTTCCTCAGGAAACCCTCTTCATATCCCTTCCTTACCCCCTCCTCAATAGCGGCATAGAGGTTTTCTCCGGTGATATGCACATCCTGCCCCACCTCCAGGAACACAACTGCGGTCCCGCAATCCTGGCATAAGGGGATTCTCTCTTCCTTTGCGATGCGAGCATTCTCCAGTATCTGCTCTAAGACATCACGGCCTAACGGGGACTCTTCGGCTTCCAGTGCCCGCCCGAGCGAATCCAGAACATCCTCACCCAGGTCGAAGTTAGCCTCCTGAAAGAGGCGGGCTACAGTTTTGGTGATGGTTTCAGCACCAATGTCCCTAATCACACCTCAATCCAGCTTCATAATCTTGTCAAGCTCCCTCACCGCCTCAGCCGACCTCATGAGCGCCTCGCTCTCCTGTGGTGTTAGCTTTACCTCTATTATGTCCTCGATGCCGCTCCTCCCCAGCTTCACTGGGACGCCAACGAAGACCCCATTTATTCCATACTCGCCCTCAAGATAGGCAGAGCAGGGGAGTATCTTATTCTCATTCAGGACTATGGCATCAACCATCCTGGCGATGGCGGCTGATGGGGCATAGTAAGCACTGATACCCGTCTTTGAAAGGACCTCATCTCCGGCCTTTATAGTGCGATCAACGATGCTATTGATCCTCTCCTCGGGAAGGAATTCGGCTATCGGAATCCCGGATACTGTGGTGAGCCTGGGGATGGGGACCATAGTATCGCCATGCCCTCCGAGGACGAGGGCTTGAATATCCCTGACCGAAATATTGAGTTCCATAGCGATAAAGGCCTTGAACCTGGCGGTATCGAGGACTCCTGACATCCCAATCACACGGTTCCTTGGGAAGCGGCTCAGACGAAAGGCAAGCTGTGCCATGGCATCGAGGGGGTTGGTAACCATGATGATGATGGAGTCTGGGGAATAATTGACTATATTATCGGTTACCCCCTTTACAATCTCCATATTGGCGAGGAGGAGGTCGTCCCTGCTCATCCCGGGCTTTCTGGTGACCCCTGCGGTGATGATCGTTATATCGGAGTTGGTGGTCTCCTGGTAGCTATTGGTTCCGATAATTGAGTTGCTGAAGCCGAGGAGTGGGCCGCTCTGGAGTATATCCAGCGCCTTTCCCTGGGGAAGGCTCTCAACAATGTCCATCAGGACAACATCGACATATCCCCTCTCAGCGATCCTCTGGGCACATGAGGCCCCTACATTCCCCGCTCCAACAACCGTTATCTTTTTGTGCTCATTATTCACTTCAGCATCTCCTCTATCACAGCATTGGCGAACTGGGATGTGCCCACCGCGGTTGGATCATTGCGATCGGCCTTGAGGTCGTAGGTGACTTGTCTCCCCTCGGCAATGACATGGGCGAGGGTTTTCCCCAGTCTCCTTGAGGCATCGCTCTCCCCAATGTGGCGGAGCATGAGCACCCCTGAGAGGATCATCGCTGTGGGGTTCACCTTGTTCTGTCCGGTGTATTTTGGGGCACTTCCGTGGGTTGGCTCAAAGACGGCGAAGTCATCCCCGATATTCGCCCCCGGTGCCACTCCCAGCCCTCCGATGAGTCCGGCGCAGAGGTCAGAGATGATGTCACCATAGAGGTTGGGAAGGACGAGGACATCATAGAGCTCAGGCCTCTGTACAAGCTGCATGCACATATTATCCACAATAATATCCTCGAATTCAATAGTGGGGTAGCCCCTTGCCACCTCACGGGCGGTTTCCAGGAAGAGGCCATCGGAGTACTTCATGATGTTGGCCTTGTGGACTGCGGTAACCTTCCTCCTCCCGTTGGCCAGTGCATACTCGAAGGCAAACCTTACGATCCTCTGCGAAGCTGTCTGGGATATGGCCTTTATGCTGAATCCGGAATCTTTTCTGACCCTGTCGCCTTGCTCCTCTATGAGACTCACAAGTTTTTCCGCCCCTGGGCTTCCCCTCTCGAACTCAATTCCAGCATATAGGTCCTCGGTGTTCTCCCTCACCACCACGATGTCAACCCCCTCATATCGAGAGCGGACCCC
>DAOWNJ010000060.1 GCA_030642645.1 Dehalococcoidia bacterium
AAAGGCCAAGAAGTTCATCCCGATACCTGAGCCCGACACTTGCTAGCTGGTCCCGGCTCGGCCAGTCCTCGACCATGATGGCGATATTCATCAGTTTCTCCTGAAACCCCTGGGGCAGTTCATCGAGTGCCCTCGCTACCAACTCCTCGAAATCCTCCCTTTTCATTCCCCGCCTGCCAAGCTTGATGGGCATCCCTCATTGAATATGCACTCCCCGCATCGGGGTCGCTGGGCCTTGCATACCCTCCGACCATGCTCCACCATGTTCAGATGGAACTCGTATATCTTATCGGGCGGGACCACCCCCTCAAGTATCTGATGCGCCCTGTCAGGGGATACCCTTGAGTCTATTAAACCAAGGCGCTTTGAAACCCGGAATACATGGGTGTCGACAGGGAGGGCTGGCATCTGGAGGGAGAAAAGCAAGACGCACCCCGCAGTCTTCGGCCCCACCCCCGGCAATCTCCTCAGCCATGCCTTGGCATCGGAGAGTGGCAGGTCATTAAGAAACCCGAGGTCGAGGGAACCCGACCTTTTCACGATCTCCTCTAGAATAAGCTTGATCCTCTCTGCCTTGATTCGGGCGAGCCCCCCTGACCTGATCGCTGCCTCGATCTCTTCAACGGGGGCATTTGCCGCCAACTCCCAGTCTGGAAAGGCTGACCTCAGGTTATCAAAGGCCCTCCCTGAGTTCACATCCGATGTATTCTGGGAGAGGATGGTCAGGATCATCTCGGAAACGGGGTCGCGGTGAGAGCGCCACCGGCGCTCTCTATATTCTTTTTCCAGAAGGCGGATGACCTCATCGATCCCCATCGTATCTCCTAGGCGATTGACTCAGGCACGAGAGCCAGGCCTCTTAGATGGCAGGTATCGTTGAGCAGTGTAACGATGGGGACTGTATCCCTCACATCGAACATGTTTATGGCACAGGCGCCCTGGTCTATCTGCCAGAAGTGGGAGTTATCAAGGCCCAGGAGGTGGAGGATCATTACCTTCGAGACCACCCTGTGGGTGACAAAGACCACGGTCTCACCATCGTGTCTTGTTGCCGCCATACTGATGGCACTCTCCACCCTTGAGCTGACATCGCCGAGCCCCTCCCCCTCGGGGAATCTCAATAGATGGGGGCTCTCCACCCAGAGCCTGTAAGGCTCACCATACCTTGATTCCACCTCCGCGAGCGTGAGCCCCTGCCAGCTCCCGAAGTCGATGTCCATGAGGCTCTCAAGAGGAACCACAGTCCTTCCCGTGTGGGAGGCGATTATCTGGGCTGTTCTCAGGGCTCGTCTTAAAGGGCTGGAGTAGATTGCAGATACTTGAACCTGATATCGGCTCAGCCTCCTGCCGGTTGCCTCCGCCTGCCTCACCCCGGTCTCATCCAGATCTATATCTGTCCTCCCCCGGAACCTCCCACGCTGGTTCCATCCAGTCTCTCCATGCCTGATCAGGATAAAGTGAGTCAATCTTCCCTCCCATATTCAGCCCCTTTCCCTGAGGCTGTTTATAATGTACTGGATCTCAAGGCTACTCACCCCGAAGCGGTGAAGGGTATGGCGAATGATCTCCAGTCCTGTCTCGAACTCAGGGCGAACCAACTCAGCTACCCCCAGGCCCTTCAGCGCCTCTGCATCGAAATCACGGTGAACCCTGGCCACCACATCCAGCTTTGGGGCGATCCTCCTGGCGTTCCTCACCGCAAGGTCAGTGGCCATAGGGTCATCGAAGGTGATGACCATAACCCTTGCCCTCTCAAGCCCTGCCCTTGAGAGTATCTCAGGGTTGCTGGCATCCCCGTAGATGCAAGGGATACCACGGGCTCGGAGGCTATCTAACACCCTGGGGTCAATATCTATCACCAGATAGGGTAGCTTTCGCAGCTCCAGGACCTTCGTCAGGCTGCCCCCAACCCTCCCATGCCCGCAGATCACTGCATGATTGGAGGGTTGCCCCTCTTTTTCGAAATCGCTATCGATACGCCTCGTCGCAAGCCTTGCGAATGCCCCTCTCTGGCTGAGCCTGTGGTAGGCAAACGAGGCAAGGCTCAGGGCGAACGGCGTCAGTAGCATAGTAACAAGGGCGCTGGTCAGGGTCAAGGAGTAAATATAACTAGAGATGACCCCCGCCTCAAGCCCCACCCCAGCCAGCACAAAGCTGAACTCCCCAATCTGGAAGAGCCCGGCTCCGACAAGGATGTTTGTCTTTGCGCTATAGCCGAAAAGCCTGACGATGATCGATGATATGAGGAACTTGCCGATGATTATCGCCGCTACCACCCCGATCACGACGCCGATATTATCCCCGATGAAGCTCAGGTCTACGAGCATCCCCAGGGAGACGAAAAAAACTGTGGCGAATATATCCCTTAAGGGGATGATCTCGGCGAGTGCCTGGTGGGCATAATCGGACTCGCTCAGAAGGAGCCCGGCAACGAATGCTCCGAGGGCTACCGATAACCCGAAGTAATATGTCCCGAAGGCTGCACCAAGGCAAAGGCTCACCACCCCCAGGAGGAATAGCTCACGGGAGCGAACCCTGGCGATGCCCCTCATGAGCCTTGGCAGCACCCAGATTCCCAAAACCAGCATCCCCCCCAGGAACCCGATTGCCTTGAGGGCGGCGATGCCCAGGGCGGGGAGGAGGCTTGCCCCAGCCCCCCCCATTGAGGGTAGGATGACCATCATGGGCACCACGCTGAGGTCCTGAACCAGAAGGATGCCGATCATAATCCGACCATGGGTGGTATTCAGCTCCCCTCTATCCATGATTGTCTTGAGGACGACCATGGTGCTTGAGAGGGCGATAAGAAAGCCGAAGAAGACCGCCTCCCTTACCGGCCAGTGGAGCAGCCACCCCATAAGACACCCCAGTGCCGCTGTTATCAGTATCTGGGCGATGCCGCCGAAGATGGCAACTCTTCCTGTCCGCCTCAGCGTGCTCAGGGAGAACTCAAGACCTAGTGCAAACAGGAGGAGGACAACCCCTATCTCGGCCAGAACCTGTATATCGCCGGTGTCCTTGACAACCCCAAACCCATATGGCCCTATGGCGATCCCGGCAGCGAGGTAGCCGATGATGACCGGAAGCCTGATGCCCCGGCAGATCACACCTCCAACGAGGGCTGCGGCAAGTGCAATCACCATGTTCAGGAGGAGGCTCATTCCATCCATATCTCTATTCTAACATACGGAGAGGGTTTGTTGATTGACATCTACCTATCGTCTAGGTAAACTGACACTGATGCTCGGAGCTCGTGATATTCGAAACCAGGTATCGGATGCCCTTAAAGGGCATATAGCCGACTACATTGAGGTTCGAATCGAGGAGGGGGAGGCTACCCGAATCCAGTATCGGGGGAGGGAGCTTGAGGAGATCGGGAAGACAACAAGCCTGGGGGGAAATGCCCGTGCCCTGGTGAAAGGGGGGTGGGCTTTTGTCAGCTTCAATGACCTGGCCGGGCTCAAGGACAAGGTTGAGATGGCGGTGAGGCAGGCTGGGATGGTAGGGGGGGAGACGAGGCTCACCCCCGCTGAGGCGGTGGTTGACATTGTTGAGCCGGAGGTTAAAAAGGACCCATTCCTCATCCCGGTTGCCGATAAAAAGCGCCTCCTCGATGAGTATAACGACCTTGTCTGGAGCACCCCAGGGATCCAGACATCAACCCTCGCCTACCAGGACTCCCGCAAGAAGGTGGTCTTCGCCAGCTCCGATGGGAGCTATATCGAGCAGGGGAGGGTGGATGTTACCATCCGCCTCTCGGTTGTGGCGAGAGAAGGGGACGATGTTGAGCAGGCAGTATTGAGTGAGGGGAGCCTGGGTGATTATGGACTTATTGAGGGCCTCCACGATCGGGTCACCGATACTGCCCGGCGTGCCGTGGAGCTCCTCTCCGCCCCAAGTATAAAGGGAGGGGAATATACCATCATCCTGGACCCGATCCTCGCCGGGGTCTTCGCCCATGAGGCATTCGGGCACCTCTCGGAGTCAGACTTCGTTTACGAGAATGACCGCCTGCGTGAGATAATGGTCCTGGGTCGGAGGTTCGGGGGGGAGCACCTCAATATCGTTGATGGGGCCGCCTTTCCGGGACTGAGGGGCAGCTACAGATATGACGATGAGGGTGTCCCCTCAACAAAGACATATCTCATCAAGGAAGGGGTCCTTGTTGGAAGGCTCCACTCCAGGGAAACGGCGGCCAGGATGGGGGAGAGCCCAAGCGGGAACGCAAGGGCTATAAGCTACCGCTACCCCCCCATTGTTCGCATGACCAATACATTTATCGAGCCAAAAGATGTCCCCTTCGATGAGATGATAGGTGACATAAAGGAAGGGGTCTATGTTAGGAACTGGTATGGGGGGATGACATCGATGGAGATGTTCACCTTCTCCGCCGGGGAGGCATTCATGATCCGAGATGGGAGGGTAGCCGAGCTCCTTCGCCCTGTTGTCCTTACTGGAAATGTATTCGTAACCCTTGAGAATATAGATGCTATTGGCAACGACCTGAGGATGAACCAGGGTGGTGGCTGTGGCAAGGGGGGCCAGAGCCCTCTCCCGGTCTCCAATGGCAGCCCACATATAAGGATAAGAAACTGCCTAGTGGGCGGAAGGTAAGGGAACCTTTGCCCTCTTGGTTTCGTCTAACAGACTGGAGCAAAAAGTTCCTGGAGGGGGAGAGAGGATGAAAACAATATCCAAAATCCTGACGGCATTGCTCTTCGCAATTCTGCTGTTTCCGCTGACAACATCTCTTATCTCAGCCGACAGGGGGATGATCCCTGTATCCGATGTCTCTGTCTATGGTCCGGGGCAGAAGGCAATCATCGCCTGGGATGGCGAGGAGGAGATAATGATCCTCTCCACGGATGTCCGGGCATCGAGCGATTCGGTTGTGCTTGAGGTCCTGCCACTCCCCTCAATGCCCCAGAGGATAGAGGCAGGGGACTTTTCCTCCTTCGAGGAGATCGAGTGGCTGATCTCAAGTAAACTCCCGTTCTTCAATATGCCCTATGGCGATAGGCTTGGGGGCGGTGGGGAGGGGGTGGAGATAGTCTTCCATGAGAGGATAGGTGCCCATGACATCACTGTGGTTGAGGCAAATAGTGCTCAGGAGCTTATAGATTGGGCTGAAGCGTTCCTCGGCGATAACGGGATTGAGCACGACATCTCCTCCCCCGAACTGGAAGCCATGTTCGGGGGCTATATCGAGGATGGGATGGGCTTCTTTGTCTTCGACCTGGTGGATGTAACCCCAGACCCGATGAGTATAGAGCCGATCATCTACCAGTTCCGGAGCGATTCCCTCTACTATCCACTTGTGATCTCATCTCTCGCTTCAGGGGAAACGGAGATAATCCTTTTCCTTTTAACCCCCGGTGCTGTGGACCTGGCCCGGCTACCTGATGGGATGACTGTTGGGCACTTCGATGGTCAGCCGGTTCAGTTTGAGCTCGATGGGGATGAGCTTGAGGCCATCGACCCCCAGATAGCTGAATTACTGGGAGACTCAGCGTGGCTCACCGCTTTGAGGTATGAGGGCGACCTGGCTTTGCTTGAGAGCGACCTCATGGTTTATGAAATCTATGAGACCCCTGGTCTTTTCTTTGATTACTCTGCCGGGAGCTGTGCCTATAGTGAGGAGGAGGCCCAGATATTCGTCTGGGGGGATGAGGTTCTATTCTCAGGCTCTGTAACCACCCCTACGCCATGCTACAGGCTTGATGCTGAGCTCATATTCCCCCCTGCATTTTCAAATCCCCCTCTCCTCGTTGTGGACATCACCCCCAGGGTGATGCCCGGCGTTTGCGTGCAGTGCATCGGCAGTATCCCCTTCACCGGGGAGATCAAGAACCTCGACCCCGGAGAGTATGATGTGGCGATTTATTGCCAGGGGAGGCTCATAGCAGAGGAGACGGTTGAGGTCCCTTCACTTGCCGAGGTCCCCTCGATTGAGCTACCCCATGGTGCGATACTGGAGATAAACCCTATAGTGGAGAGGCCAATCAGGATAAACGGGACTCCAATAGATTTCGATGCCCCGGTAGTGGAGGTGATTACGCCGCTAGCAAATATCCGGGTGAGTGAAGCGGCAAATGAGGCCATCATAGAGGTCAACAGAACAGGGGCAAGAACCAGTGAGGAGATAAGGGTCGAGGGCCTTCAGCTTTATCTAGGCTCATCCGAGGTCAATATAATGCCTGATG
>DAOWNJ010000102.1 GCA_030642645.1 Dehalococcoidia bacterium
CCGAGAGGGATGGCTTCCCTATAAACTGCTGCGCCTGGATCAAGGGAATCTACGGCGTGGTGATGGAGGGGGGAATCCAGGATGTCCTCTGCGTCACCACAGGGGACTGCTCCAATACCATAATGCTCATGGAGGTTTTAAAGCTGGGGGGGCTGAATGTTATCCCCTTCGCCTATCCAGACCGCCCCGATGTCGAGCGAATGAACGAGGCGCTGGAATCCCTGGCTGAGAGATTGGGGACAACCCTGGAAGCTGCGGAGGAGATGAGAGAAAGGCTCAGAAAAAGCAGAAGGCTTGCCCATGAGCTCGATGAGATTACCTGGCAGGATGGTCAGATAAGCGGTTGGGAGAACCACCTCTGGCTTGTCTCCAGCTCAGACTTCAATGGCGATTATCTTGAATACCAGCGCCAGGTAGAGGAGCTCATTAAGGAGAGCCGAAATCGAAAGCCTTACCCTCCTGATATGCTCCGAATCGCCTATATCGGCGTCCCATCAGTTTTCGCCAGAGACCTTTACCACTCGCTTGAGCAGAATGGAGCGAGGGTCGTCCTAAATGAGATACAGCGTCAGTTCGCCATGCCAGACCCGGGTCATTCCCTTGCCGAGCAGTATTCCAACTATACCTATCCATACTCCATCTTCGACCGACTTGAGGACATAAAGACGGAGATTCGCCGAAGAAGGGTTAGCGGGGTCATCCACTATGTTCAATCATTCTGCCATCGGGGTATCGGCGACATAATCATTCGCCACTCCCTCGATCTTCCCGTCCTGACCCTTGAGGGAAACGATGAGTATCTATTAAACCAGCATCTGAGGACCCGTGTTGAGGCATTCATCGATATGATGAGGAGGAGGGAGCGACTATCTGCTCTGTTGACATGAAGATGGAGGGGATGTATTGTTTTATGTAGAAACTCTTTTTGAGTCAAAAAGGATGGCAGAAGGGAGAACTCAGTGGGAGGGATTTATGGAAAGTAAAGGGGAGGCACGGCTTGAGTTTGATGAGGAAGATATCACTGAAGTTTATGCCGATGCTGTAAATCTGGAAACTGGTTTCTATGGGTCCACGCTAACCTTTGGCGTTTTTCGTCGGGATAGGAATCCCCGTGGACTTGCGAGAGTTCGATTAAGCCCACAGATGATGAAGGTTTTATGCCTTTTGCTTAGGCAGCAGGTGATGGCTTACGAAAGAGATATGGCGCATATACAGATACCTGAGACTCTGAAGCAAAGCATAGGTCTGGAAATTACCGAGGTGTATTAAGATGGTGACAGCTTTTGCTTGTAATGAGACTATGGTCCAACCTGCCGGTACAGGTTGGACCAAGCTGCTAAGTGGCGCTTGCTCTTTCCCAGACATAAATATAGAGCAGGCCTATTTCTGGACATCCGACTGGCAAGCCTGGGAAAGGGAGGCTGAAGAGGACTTGGTGGAAGGTCGATATGCTGACTTTCCAGATGTGAATAGCCTATTGAACGATTTACACGCCGCGGAGACAGACGAAGAGTAAGAAAATGCGCTTTAGGCGCACAAAACGCTTTCAGCGAGCCTACAAGAAGTTGAGCCAAGAAGACAAAGACAGAGCAGATAAAGCCCTGTCTTTTTTGGCTCAGGATATGCAGTATCCAAGTCTCCGGGTTAAAAAGATTCAAGGAACACATGATATCTTTGAGGTGAGAGCTAGTGATGCCATTCGTTTCACATTCCAGCTTGAAGGTGATCTAATAGTTTTGCGTGTAATAGGCAGGCACGATGAGGTGCTAAAGAAGCCATAAAGGAGGACTCGAAATGGCAACAAAAATCGGGATCAACGGCTTCGGAAGGATTGGTCGTCAGGTCTTGAAGGCTGCAAACGAGCGCTATGATGGGAAGCTTGAGGTTGTGGCCATAAATGACCTCACCGACACCAGGACCAATGCCCATCTCCTAAGGTATGACTCTAACTATGGCGCCTACCCCGGTGTTATCGAGGCCACCGAGGATTCGATCATCGTTGATGGGAAGGAGACAAAGGTTATCTCTGAGCGAGACCCGGCAAAGATTGCCTGGAGAGACTATGGGGTTGAGATTGTGGTAGAGTCGACCGGGCTTTTTACGGAGGCGGCAAGGGCTGCCGCTCACTTTGAGGGTGGTGCAAGGAAGGTCATCATCTCGGCGCCGGCAAAGGGGGAGGACATCACCATAGTCCTCGGGGTAAACGAGGATAAATATGACCCCCAAAAGCACAACATCATATCCAATGCCTCCTGCACCACAAACTGCATTGCCCCGGTGGTAAAGGTGTTGCATGATAGCTTCGGCGTTGAGAAGGGACTTATGAGCACCATCCATGCCTATACCAATGACCAGAGGATTCTGGATATGTACCACAGGGACCTTCGCCGTGCCAGGGCTGCGGCATTGAACATCGTCCCCACCACCACGGGAGCGGCAAGGGCGGTTACCCTGGTGATCCCAGAGCTTCAGGGTCGCCTTAACGGGGTAGCATTCAGGATTCCAGTCCCCACGGTATCCGTTGTTGACTTTGTCGCTGACCTGGGGAGGGAGGTAACCGCTGATGAGGCGAATAGGGCATTTCTGGCCGCCTCTGAAGGCCCATTGAAAGGGATAATGGAATACTCGGATGAGGAGCTTGTCAGCATGGACTTCAAGGGAAACCCGGCAAGCTCCATCGTGGATGCCCCATCAACCATGGTCATCGGTGGCAACATGGTGAAGGTTCTTGCCTGGTATGACAACGAGTGGGGCTATAGCTGCCGCCTCGCCGACCTCGCTGCCTATATTGCTGATAAGGGACTATAAGACAGCCCAAGATAGAAATAAATAGCGTAGGAAACATCGGTGGCGTCATCTAGCAATGAGCCTGTAGTGCGGACCCAGGGCCTAACCAAGCGGTTTGGCAATCTGGTGGCGGTGGATGACCTGAACCTGGAGATTCATCGGGGTCAGGTATTTGGCTTCCTGGGGCCGAATGGTGCTGGCAAGACCACCACCATCGGGATGATGCTGGGGCTCATCAGGCCTACGGCGGGCAGCGTGGAGATGTTTGGGCTCGATGTCCGAGAAAACCTGAATGAGGTCCTGCCCCGAGTAGGGGCGGTCTTGGATAACCCCAGCCTCTACCCCTATCTCTCGGGACGGGATAACCTTCGTATCATGGCTCGGCTGAGCGGTGAGGTAACGGATGAGAGGATTGAGCAGTCCCTGGAGGCGGTGGGGCTTTTGCCCCGCGCTGAGGATAAGTTTCAGAACTACTCCCTGGGCATGAAGCAGCGGCTGGCGGTTGCCGCCGCTTTGCTTGGCGACCCTGAACTTCTCATCCTGGACGAGCCAACCAAGGGCCTTGACCCGGCGGGTATGAAGGAGATTCGCGACCTCTTTGTCGGGCTGGGAAAAGAGGGCAAGACCATCTTCATCTCAAGCCACCTGCTTCATGAGGTGGAACAGGTCTGCGACCATGTGGCTATCATCAAAGGGGGCAGGCTGATTGCTCAAGGGGTAATGAGCGACCTCCTTAAGCGTGGGGGAATGCTCGAGTTGCGAGTGACCGACCCGGATAGGGCGATGGAGCTCCTGCGTCGAGAGAGCTGGGTCTCATCCCTGGTCAGGGACGGTGAGCTGCTCCTGGTGGGGGCTGGTCAGGAGCATGCCCCAGAGATAAGCGCCCTCCTGGCTAAAAACGAGATCTTCATCTCCGAGATGAGGGCCAGGGAGAGCACCCTTGAGGGCTTCTTCCTGGAGGTTACAGAGAGCGCAGATGGCTAGGCTCGTCGGCGTTGAGCTTTTCAAGATGCGCAAGAGGTGGATGCCCTGGGTCCTCCTCGCCATTCTGATTATTGCCCTATGCGGTATCTTCTTAAGTGGCTATTTCTCCGCCACCAGTATGCTATCCTCACTACCCCCGGACCTTCCCCCGGAGCTTCTTGAGGAAATCGAGCTTCAACACCAGCAGATGCTGGCTCACTATCAGTTCCCCGATGCCTTTGACAATGTCTTCCC
>DAOWNJ010000098.1 GCA_030642645.1 Dehalococcoidia bacterium
GGCCCGCTTGCCGATGAGTTTATCGCAAGCTCCCTGGAGAGAACCCCGACACCCTTTGTCCTAGCGAGCACAATCTCATTCGTGGCAAGGAGCTGGTCATACTCATCGATAAAGTGAGGCATCTCGGAGACGAATCTCTTAAGGGCTGGCAGGAACTCCGGTGGTATGTCATGGCTCAACCCACCGATGCGCATATAGTTGTAGGTGAGCCGCTGCCCACAGACCATCTCAAACAGGTCCAGTATCTTCTCCCTCTCCCGGAACATATAAAGTAGCGGGGTCATGAAGGCCCCCATATCATTTAAGAGGGCTCCAACGGCAACAAGGTGGCTTGAGATCCTCATCATCTCCGACATTATCACCCTCAGGTAATCCGCCCTGGGGGGGACCTCTATCTTTGCTAGCTTCTCCACTGCGAGAACATAGGCGAGGTTATTGGTCATCGATGCCAGGTAGTCGAGCCTGTCGGTATAGGGGATGAACTGGGTATAGTTTTTCTCCTCAGCAAGCTTCTCGATCCCACGGTGTAGGTAGCCAACTACAGGCTCCATATCTACGACGACCTCGCCATCGAGGGTAAGCCTCATGCGAAAGACACCATGTGTTGATGGGTGCTGGGGCCCAATATTGAGAACAAATGGCTCTGTCTTAAGCTCCATTCTGATAGTCCTTTCGGAGTGGGTGTCCCTGAAAACCCTCCCAGAGGAAGATCCGCTTCAGGTTGGGGTGCCCCGAAAAGCCTATCCCCATAAGGTCATAGACCTCCCTCTCCTGGTAGTCAGCCCCCCTCCACAGCCCCACCACTGAGGGCACCACCGGCCTCTCCCGCTCATAGCACCTGGTCTTCATGACGATACAATGGTTATTCCCTATCGATGTCAGGTGATAGACAAGCTCGAAGTATTCCCTGTAGTCAACAGCGGTCAGATCGGTGAGATAATCAAGCTCAAGGGTCTCCTTGAGAAGACGCGCCACATCGTAGACCGCCTCTGGCTTGACCCATATAGTGGCTTCGTCGAAGTCAGTGAGGGCATCGGGAATGCGCCCCCTGATCACCTCGCTAACCTTCTCTCCAGATAGAGCCAGGGTCATCTCACCTCTTCCTTATAATGGACTCCCTGTTGATCTTATCACGGAGCATAATGAGCCCATGGAGCAGGGCCTCGGGGCGGGGGGGGCAACCGGGGACATAGACATCAACCGGGACGATGCGGTTCACCCCCGGGACAACGCTGTAGGAATCATAAAATGGCCCCCCGCTTATAGCGCAGGAGCCCATGGCCACAACCCACTTCGGCTCAGGTATCTGCTTATAGATGCGCCTCAGCGCCGGTGCCATCTTCCAGGTGAGGGTCCCAGCCACAATCATCAGGTCAGCCTGACGGGGTGATGCCCGGAATATCTCCATTCCAAACCTGGATATGTCGAACCTCGACGCTGCGGTGGCGATCATCTCGAAGGCACAGCAGGCAAGCCCGAAGTTGACCGGCCAGACCGAGAACCTCCTCCCCCAGTCGATAATGGCATCCAGTGAGGAGATGAGGACATTCCGCCTGAGCTCCTCATCAAGCCACCTGTCAGGGTCCGGGATAGGCTCAGTGGAGCGTGCCTTGAGCGCCTCTATCTCAGCGCCCTCCTCAATATCAAGGCCTGATATGATACTCCCCTCTACTTCCATTCCAGCGTCCTCTTCCTCCAGGCGTAGATAAATCCGACTATGAGGATACTGATAAATATGAGCATCTCAATAATGCCGAAGAGCCCGAGCTGCCTGATGGCCACTGCCCAGGGATACAGGAAAACCACCTGCACATCGAAGATGACAAATAGAAGTGCAAAAAGATAATAGCGGAAATTGAACTGGACCCATGAGCTGCCAACGGTGTCCATACCGCACTCATAGGTTGAGCTCTTCACCTGGTCAGGCTTCCTTGGGACGATGCCAAGTAGGCTGAGGATATAGGGAATGAGGGGAAGAGCAATAGCGAATACGGCGGCGACTATCAGGAATATACCTATATAGCCATAATTATCGAGCAAATCTGCCTCCAGGAAACTAAAAAGAGATAATACCACAGGCACTTACGAAGTTCAAGGATATTGACCTCAGAATGCCTACTGGGTATTATCAAGGAAGAAGATGCTCATAGATCTGCATACCCACACCATACCCGGTTCAGAAGACAGCGTTATGCGGCCATCTGAACTCGTTAAGCAATCAAAGAAGAAGGGGCTTGACGGTATCTGCATCACCGATCACGACTGGTTCTGGAAGACGGAGGCGATAGAAGAGCTGAAGTGGGGATACGGCTTCCTGGTTATCCCCGGGACAGAGATAAGCACCGAGGAGGCGCATCTCCTTGTCTTCGGCCTGGAAAGGTATGTCTTCGGCATGCACCATGCCAGAGTTGTAAGAGAGCTGTTGGATGAGGTCGGGGGTATCATGATCGTGGCACATCCCTATCGCCGCGAGTTCCCCTGGGAAGACCCGGACTACTCAGGATTTTATCGAGGGCTTAAGCGGGCCTGTGAGAGGCCTATATATGAGATGACAGATGCCATAGAGGTACTAAATGGAAGGGGCACAGAGAAGGAGAACGCCTTCTCCCTGGAGGTGCTAGAGAGGCTGAACCTTAAGGGCGTAGCAGGAAGCGATAGCCATGAGCTCTCAGATGTAGGCACCTGTGCCACTGAATTTGAGAGGGATATAAGGAATGTCCATGACCTCATCAACGAGATCAAGGAGGGAAGATTCAGGGCGCTGGACCTCCGCACAGGCCACTACATACCTTAGGCGGTGGAAGGAGACCTCGAATGGAAGTAGCACCACAGGTCTACCAGATAACCAGGATGATGTGCAATGTATTTCTGGTAGCTGAGGAGGAGCTAACCCTGATTGATACTGGTTGGAGGGGGAGTGCCCGAAGAATCCTTGACTCTGTTCAAAAGCTGGGGCGCTCCCCAGAGGAGATAACCCTGATCATCATCACCCATCACCACCCGGACCACACGGGAAGCCTGGCTGAGCTGAAGAGACTAACCAATGCCAAGGTTGCCCTACATAAGGCCGATGCTCAGTATTTCACCGGCAAATTGAAGGAGCCGCCCCTCTTTAAGGGGTGGTATAGGCCTCTTAATTTACTCCTCTGGCCCATTTTACTGTTTCTCAGACCCAAACCTGCCGATGTGGATATAATCCTTGAAGACGGGGATGAGCTCCCCGAATTGGGTGGGCTAAGGGTTATCCACACCCCTGGGCATACCCCTGGGAGCATCTCCCTCTTCTCCCCAAAGAGGAGGCTCATCTTTACCGGGGATACGACAGCCTGTTTCTTACCGGGCAGGCTCTCCGGCCCGCTGAGGATATTCAGCTTCGACATGGCCCAGGGTCGAGAATCGGTGGAAAAGCTGGCTCAATTGGAATTCGATATCCTCTGTATGGGACATGGCAGCGCAGTAACCCAAGGGGCCCGGGAGAAGGTGCAAAAGCTAGTCTAGGGCTAGATCCGGCATAGCTCAGCGATGAGGATGTCGAGGGCGAGCTCCTCCCCCCTCCTCCCTGTCTTGATGAGCAGGTCCGTCTCCAGTAGCTTTCGGTATGCCTGCTCCAATCGCCGGGGTGGGGATGCCTTTGCCTGGGCGATGGTTTTTCTTAGGGCATAATCAGAGGTAAGGCCGAGCCTGTCTTTTATCTCGCGAGCAGGGGTCTCCCCAGAGAGTAGCTCCCTTGCCTGAATCACGAGGCGCATCTGTCGGGTGATCATGAATAGTAGGTAGGGTGCCGCCGCCCCCTCATCGAGAAGCCGATGCACCATTCCCCCAGCCACCGATGCCCTTCCCTCAAGGACTGCATCGACCATCTCAAACACATTCGCCTCAGCGGCATAGCCCACCACAGCCCTGACATCCTCCTCCTCTATCCTCTTCCCTGATGAGTAGAGGAGGAGCTTCTCGATCTCACCTGCCATAACCCAGAGGTTCTCACCAACGAGATCGGCAAGCAACCTCGCCGCCATGGCAGAAACACCCCCCCCACCATCCCTCACCCTCCCCTCGATCCAGCGAACAAGGTTCGCACCCCTCAGAGGGGGAAACTCCCTCACTACCGCCATCCCCGAGAGCTCCCTGAGGAGGGGGTTATTCCTCCTTATCCC
>DAOWNJ010000021.1 GCA_030642645.1 Dehalococcoidia bacterium
GTGTCCTTTAGGTTCGGGCAATGGAGCCATTGGGTGGGATAGATATAACCGGCCCCCCAACGAAAATGGCATCATCACCCAGGCGGCGGGGGGGGGGGGGGGTGACCTTGACGGTGTGCCCCATGCGGGTGAAATTCTCCTTAAGACGGGAGATGTGCCCGCTCACCCCACCTGGGTATGCATAATCATATGGAGAAACCTGAGCTATCTTCATACTAATATATCCTCAAGATTCTTCTTAGCCAGGCATTGATCATGTGTGCCGGGTAGAAGGTAAGCCCGGTGAGGAGGTGCTTTGCCAGCTCACTGCATCTGAAATCCCAGAGCCTCACCGGGGCTCCGATGTCCCCCTGGGTCATCTTCCCGAGTATTGCCCTCTTTAGGTCAGTGGCGCTCCTGCCAGGGAAGACGGTGTAGCCTCTGCCTATAGAGAGGAGTGAGTGGGCATCGCTACCGCCCGTTTCAGCGAGGTGGTATCTCTCATTATTCAGTCTTCTCGTCTTCTTGCGGGTTACCCTGGCGGCGATGCTCGGGCTAGAGGTCTCTATGCCATCGAGGTAGACATGCTCCATTCGGGAGATTCCGTCCAGGGTCCGCTGCCCGAGGCTATGGGTGAGCCAGCTCATGGGATGGGGGACAACACATATTCCGCCCTGGTCATGGACTGCCTCTATGGTCTTCACTACACGCTGGAACCTTGGCACCGGGCGTTCAATGAAGAGTGCCAACAAATGCCCCTCAAGGGTGGAGACCTCTATCCCTATCACTACCTCAAATCGGTATTTCCTTTGTGCGGCAAGCTCCCTTGCCTGGTACCCCCCCCTGATGTCATCGTGATCGGTGATGGCGATGACATCGAGATCGGTATCCTCCTCCACAAATTCGAGGATTTCAGATATAGATGCGCTGCCATCGCTTATATTACTGTGAATGTGAGTATCGGCCTTGCCCTCTCTATCCGCCTTGTTCAAGATCACCCCTAATGAAATCCCCAACCATCTTTCGGGCCTCGTCATCGGTATATTGGATCGGGGGTGATTTCATGAAGTAGGCGGATGGTGCTATCAGGGCCCCGCTGAGGTTGCGGTCAAGGGCGATCTTTAAGCACCTTATAGCGTCGATGACCACCCCCGCTGAATTCGGACTATCCCAGACCTCCAGCTTTACCTCCATGTTCAAGGGGACATCCCCGAATGTTCGCCCCTCCATACGAATGTAGCACCACTTGCGATCCCCGAGCCACGGGACATAGTCAGAGGGGCCAATATGGATATTTTCAGGGCCAATGTCATAGTCAAGCTGTGAGGTAACCGAGTTTGTCTTCGATATTTTCTTCGACTCCAGCCGCTCCCTCTCCAGCATGTTGTAGAAGTCGGTGTTCCCTCCAAAATTGAGCTGATAGGTCCTCCAGCCTCACCCCCCTCTCCCGAAATAGCCTGGTCAGCACCCGGTGGGTGATAGTTGCTCCAACCTGTGACTTGATGTCATCTCCGATAACCGGCAGCCCATTCTCGGCGAATCGGTTCTGCCAGTAATTCTCGCGGGCAATGAAGACTGGCATGCAGTTTATAAATCCACAGCCAGCGGCCAGAACCTGCTCTACATACCATTTTGTTGCCTCCTCACTGCCTACGGGGAGGTAGTTCACCACTACATCTGTCTCGGTCTCCTTCAGGATTTTCACTATGTTTGCCGTTGAGCCTGGTGCCTTGGTGATTATCTGAGAAAGGTACTTCCCAAGCCCATCATGGGTCATTCCCCTTAACACCTTTACCCCTGTGGGGGGGACATCCGAGAACTTGACGGTGTTGTTCGGTGGGGTGAATAGCGCCTCACTAATGTCCTTTCCCACCTTATTCTTGTCGATGTCGAAGGCGGCGACAATCTCGATGTCGCTGATGTGATAGTCTCCGAGCCTCACGTGCATAAGTCCGGGAACAAAGTCCTTCTCCGAGGCGTTTCGGTAGTAATGGATACCCTGAACCAGGGAGGAGGCACAATTCCCCACACCTATAATGGCCACATTTATCTTCCCCAATACGCGCTTGCTCCTTTCCTTGCTAAAAAGCAGCTAATATGGTATTAATAAAGTCCTGTGATCTATGATTTTCACACCCATACATCCCTTAGCGATGGAGCCTTATCACCGATCGAGATGGTGAGGCGGGCCCTTGTGATAGGCTACCGCTCCATTGGCCTGACCGACCATGTCGGCATTGGGTATCTCGCCAGGCTGATCAAGGAGCTCGCTGATGATTGTGCTCTGGCCAACAAATATTGGGACATCCTCGCCATCCCCGGGGTGGAACTCACTCATGTTCCAGCCGCGGCGATTGCGGAGACGGCAAGACAGGCTAAGGAGATGGGGGCAAGGATTGTGATAGTTCATGGGGAAACAATCACCGAGCCAGTTGAGAATGGCACAAACATAGCTGCGGTGAGTTCCCCTTATGTCGATATTCTCGCCCACCCAGGCCTCCTCACCCTGGAGGAAGCGGTGACCGCGACCCAAAATGGTGTATTCCTTGAACTCAGCGCAAGGAAAGGTCACTCCCAAGCCAATTGTCATGTCGTTTCAGTAGCAAGGATAGCCGGTGCCAAACTCCTTCTCAATTCTGATGCTCACGACGAAAAGGGTCTCTTGACTCTTGCCTCAGCTCAAGCCATTGCCAAGAAAGCAGGTCTCAACGATAAAGAAATCAAAGATATACTAGAACTAAACCCCATTAGCCTCCTGGATCGGCTCTCGCTAGAGTGAGACGAACATCGTCCCTCTTAGGGATACAAGACTAACCCTTGCCGATTCTAAACACCTTGGTGCCACAAACAGGGCAGACCCCCTTAGTGGCTGGTCTTTTATTCTTCAACACGACCTGTTCCGGGTTCTTTATCTCCCTTTTTGTTCTACACTTGAAGCAGTAGGCCTCTACCATTCGGTTCACCTCCCTTCAGATGTTGAACTATAAACCTATTTGAACCTAGATGTCAAGCTTTTCGCCTATGGAAAAGACCCTCTCAGGTTGCCATAGCCCAGCCCTGGAGCGGATGAGGGCCAGGAAGCGACCATCTTTCGAGTAGGCTCTCAAGAGCTGCCCCTCATCATTTTCATGCCCCAATGGGATGGGGCGACCGTTTAAGATCGAGCGCTCATTCCCCTCATCGACGATAACAGCCATAAGGTATGCCAAGACTGCGTCAAGGGGGTAGATGATGTCCTGCCAGAAACCGTAGCGGAATGCATCCTCAAGCTGGGGGATAGTGAGGGCGTCCTCGATATAAAAAGACCCGCACCAGAGGCGAACAAGGCTTCTGAGGTGTGAGCCGCAACCGAGCCTCTGCCCTAGGTCGTGGGCCAGTGAGCGTATATATGTCCCCTTGCTGCAATCCACCTCTATGGTGACCACAGGAGGGCTGAAGTCCTTGACCTCCAATCGGTATATCTGGGCCCTCCTCTTCCCCCTCTCCACCTCGATGCCGGCCCTTGCCAGCTCATAGAGGTGCCTGCCCTCGTATCTCACGGCGCTATACATTGGGGGGGTCTGCTCTATAATGCCGCGAAAGCAGGATAGCGACGCCTCAAGGTCCTCAGTGGTGATAGAGGATGGGTCTACCCTTTTGGTAACCCTCCCGCTTGAGTCATAGCTATCGGTGGTGATACCGAGCTCGATCTCGGCCCGGTACCCCTTATCGCCCTCGAGGAACTGAACTAGCCTGGTTGCCCGACCGAGGCAGATAGGCAGGACCCCGGTGGCATCCGGGTCGAGGGTGCCGGTATGCCCCACCCTCCTCTCCCCACTCATCCTCCTCACTGATTGGACAGCCTGAAACGATGTCTTCCCCGGGGGCTTGAAGGTGTTCAGGATGCCATTGATACTCAATCTTTCCCGCTTGTTGTCTCGATGAGTCTCAGGATGCGGGCACCGTGCTCGATAGAATCATCCCTCAGGAAGATAAGCTCAGGGATGCGGCGTATGGTGAGACGCCCCTTGAGCTCCCTCCTGAGGAAGCCCGAGGCAGATGCCAGACCCTGAAGCACTTCCCTCTTCTTCCCATCACTGCCCATGACGCTCACGAATACCTTGGCCTGCCTGAGATCCGAGGAAGTCAGGACCTGGGTAATGCTCAGGATGCCGCCAAGTCTCGGGTCTTTGACCTGGTGGCTTATCAGGTCGCTTATCTCCTCTCTTAGAAGGTCGTTTATCCTTTCAGTGCGCCTGGTCATATATCTAACCCCTGTGCTTTCGGTAGGCCTCGATTATATCTCCGATCTGGAGGTCTTTATAACCCTCGATCCCCACCCCACACTCAAATCCGGTCAGAACCTCTGTTACATCCTCGGTGAACCTTTTTAGGCTGGAGATGGTGGACTCGAATACCGAGTCCCCATCCCTCATTATCCTGGCCTGGGCCCCTCTGGTGAGCTTTCCGTCAGTAACATATACCCCTGCGGCCTTCCCCTTCTTCGAGATGGAGAAGATAGCCCTCACCTCGCCATGCCCCTCCACCACCGTGGTGTATGTTGGCTGGAGCATCCCCTTGAGGGCCATATCTATATCATCAATGAGGTTATAGATGACGCTGTAGTAGCGGATGTCAACCCCCTCGGCCTCGGCGAGCCTCTTTGCCCCCGGCTCTGTGGTGGTGTTGAAGCCGATGATGATCCCCTTTGAGGCGATGGCCAGCATCACATCGCTCTCAGTGATGGTGCCACTTGTTGAGTGGATCACCTTCACCCTTAGCTTTTCTGTTCCCAGGCGCTCAAGCGAGCCCTTTATCGGCTCGATCGTGCCCTGGACATCTGTCTTCAGGATGATGTTTAGCTCCCTTATCTGGCCGGCCTGGATCTGGGTGAAGAGCTCATCGAGGGTCAGAGCTCTCTGCGGGATGATGGCTCCCCTCTGTTTCTCCTCATGGTGTTTCTGAACAAGGGAGCGGGCCTCTCTATCGCTTGCAACCGCCATAATGGTGTCTCCCACCTGGGGGACACCATTTAAGCCCATTATCTCCACTGGGGTGGCTGGCTCAGCCTTCCTCAGGTGCTTTGCCCTTTCGTTGAACATTGCCTTTACCCTCCCCCAGGTATCGCCGGCGAGAATGCTATCGCCGATCTTGAGGGTTCCTGCCTGGATGAGGGCGGTGGCCAGGGGCCCCTTAGTCTTATCTAGCTTTGCTTCGATGATAGCACCTATGGCACGCCGTCGAGGATTGGCCTTGAGCTCCATTACCTCGGCAAGGGTGAGCAGGTTCTCCAGAAGCTCCTCTATCCCCTGCCTCTTTTTTGCTGAGATTGAGACACATATGGTATCGCCACCCCATTCCTCGATGAGGATGCCTTTTTCAGCAAGCTGCCTCTTGACCCGCTCCGGGTTTGCCTCGGGCTTGTCTATTTTATTGATCGCTACCAATATAGGGACATCGGCGGCGCGGGCATGGTCTATGGCCTCGATTGTCTGTGGCATCATCCCGTCATCGGCGGCGATGACAATTACAGCGATGTCGGTTACCTGGGCCCCTCTGGCCCTCATTGCGGTGAATGCCTCATGCCCAGGGGTATCAAGGAATGTAATCCTCTGGCCGTTGACCTCAACCTGATAGGCTCCGATATGCTGGGTGATGCTCCCTGCCTCGGTGGCGATCACATTCGTCTGTCGGATGGCATCGAGGAGGCTTGTTTTACCATGATCCACATGGCCCATGATGGTGACCACCGAGGGGCGGGGTCGCTGAAGGGATGTATCTTCCTCGCCAAAGCGCTGATAGCCTCCCCTTGTCTCCTTGGCGAGCAATCCCGCCTCAAAGCCAAAATCGGAGGCAATAATCGAAGCGGTATCGAAGTCTATCGTCTGGTTTATGTTTGCCATCACCCCACCCCTCATCAACTGCTTGATGACCTCGATGGGGTTTACCTCCATGATGTCACTGAGCTGCTTCACAGTGATGGAGTGTGGGATCTCGATCCTGTGTGGTTCGCTCTCAGCTACTGGCTCTGACCCGGGATCCCTTTTCTGGCTCATCCCTCCCCCTGGCTACTGTTTTCCAACAGCGTTTCAGCATATTCGGCGAGTTGGGCTCTATTCTGTGGTGCGATCCTTGTCTTGAGGGCATAGTCCATCCGGTTTCCATTGAGCCCTGCCTCCCAGCATTCCCTCGAACGGCAAAGGTATGCACCCCTCCCCGACATCTTCCCCCTTTGGTCTATCTCCACAGTCCCACTCTGGGTGCGAACAAGCCTCACCATGTCCCTCTTTGCCTTTACCTGGCGGCAGGCGATGCAGGTTCGCTGGGGGATATGGTGAGGCTTGAGGCCTTTTGATTTTCTGGATTTGCGCGCTTGTTTCATTCCTTAGATCCCCTCATATTCCTCATCGATGGGCTGCCTCTCCCACCGTATCCTCTTCGGCTTTATGCCCTCTCGTTCCCCTTCCTTTGTTGCTACCCCCCCCTTCTTTCCCTTCTTTCCCTTTGTATCGGGCCCGACGCCCTGAGGCTTGATGATTTCCTCTGCGAAGCGAATGCTGGGCTTCTCAAGGGGTGTCTCCAACTCGGGCTCGAGCAACAACCCTGAGACTACCTCGGCAGGCTCCTCTAGCTCAAACAGCTCCACTTCTATCGGTTCCTCGATCTCCACCGGTTGGAGTGGAACAGGCTCCTCGATCTCCACTCGGGCCCTCTCCTCTTCAGCGGCAGACTGGCTCTTTATATCTATGCGCCAACCGGTTAGCTTAGCGGCGAGCCTGGCATTTTGCCCTTCCCTCCCAATAGCAAGGGAGAGCTGGTGATCAGGCACAACCACGGTTGCTGCCTTCTCGTGCTCATCGACCTCCACACTGACGACCTGAGCAGGGCTGAGGGCGCAGGCGATGAATTTCGCTGGATCGGGGTTCCATTCAATTACATCTATCTTCTCCCCATTCAGCTCGTTTGCAATATTCTGGATCCTGATCCCACGAAGCCCAACACAGGTGCCAACGGGGTCAAGGCCCTGCTGAAGGCTTGACACCGCTACCTTGCTTCGATAGCCAGCCTCTCGGGCGATTGACTTCAGTTCCACCGTGCCGTTGTAGATCTCCGGGATCTCAAGCTCGAAGAGCCTCTTTAGAATGTTTCGATGGGTCCTTGATACTATAAGTTGAGGCCCCTTGCCGGCGTGCTGCACCTCCAGGAGATAAACCTTTATTCTCTGGCCGGTGCGGTAACGCTCTGTTCGGACCTGCTCTGAGGCTGGGAGAATGGCCTCCGCCCTTCCGAGGTCGATTATGATCTGCCTGGGATCTATTCTGTTTACCACCCCGCTCAGGATGCCCCCTTCCTTGTCAGCAAACTCCTCGAAGACGGCCTCTTTCTCTGCCTCCCTGAGCCGTTGTAGGACAACCTGCTTTGCTGTCTGGGCGGCGATCCTGCCAGCGTTTCTGGGTGTAACCTCCACCTCGATGGTATCTCCAATCTGTGTATCCCTTTTCAACCTCAGAGCCTCAGAGAGGGATACCTCGCAGCGACTATCGGTTGGGTTTTCCACCACCGTCTTCTGGGCGTGGACCCTTACCTCCCCGGTAGTTGGGTTGATCTTCACTGAGATGTCCTGCTCGGTGAGATTATCCTTTTTGTAGGCGGAGACCAGAGCAGCCTCCACCGCCTCAAGGATAACCTCCTTGGGTAGGTTCTTCTCAGCAGAAAGCTGAGTAATAGCGATCAGAAAGTCGCTCTTCGTCCTCATCTCCTTTTCACCCTTCATACAGCAAAAAAGTGGGGAAAATACCCACTCAAAAATTCAACCCCCTTTTTTTTCAATAGTAGTATAGCACAAATTGGATTGCGATGCAATCCTCTTTAAGCGGTAAAGCCTCCCCGAATATTCTTTTCCAGTCTATCCGACACTTCCTCCAGAGGGACGAGCTCTGCCTGGTTTTTCCAGCGTAGCTTCAGCTCAACGGCCTGGCTTTTCAGGGTTCTCGGGCTCATGGTGAGACGAATGGGTATCCCCAAGAGGTCGGCGTCGTTGAACTTCACCCCCGCCGATTCCACCCGGTCATCGAAGAGCACCTCAAAGCCCCCTTCTTGAAGCTCCTCGTAGAGCCTCTCCGAGGCGGATGCCACCTCCTCGCTTTCTATACTCAAGGCACAGAGGTAAATGTTGTATGGTGCTATCGGGATGGGCCAGATGATGCCCTTCTCATCGTGGTTCTGCTCTATAGCTGCTGCCAGGAGCCTTCCGACCCCTATCCCGTAGCAACCCATGACGATCGGTCGCTTTTTCCCATCACGGTCAAGGTAAGAGGCACCAAGAGTCTCGCTGAAGATGGTTCCTAGCTTGAAGACATGGCCTACCTCGATGCCTTGGGTGGAGAGGAGCCTTTCGCCGCATTTGGGGCACCCCTGTCCCGCCTGTGCCAGGGCGATGTCAAGGACGAGGTCTACATCGAAGTCACGGGGGTAGTTGACATTTTTAAGGTGAGTATCGGGTTTGTTTGCCCCGGCGACGAGGTTTGAGCCTGTGGTTATTGAGTCGTCGGCAACCCTCTTTATCCCGGTTATGCCCAGAGGAGATGCTGACCCTGCAAAGAGCCCCGCCCTCATCACTTCCTCTTCGCTTGCGAGGCGAAGCTCGTGGCACCTGAGGGCGTTTCTGAGCTTTGTCTCGTTTACCTCGAGGTCGCCCCTTATTGCGACAAAGACGAGTTCCTCATCGGCTGAGTAGAAGACAGCCTTAAGGGTCTTGCTTTTCGGTATATTGAGGAAGCCCGATAGCTCATCGATGGTCTTTATCCTTGGGGTTTCCACCTCCTCAATGGGGAGGGGTTCCTCCTCATTCATCCTCCCCTTTAAGTCTTGAGCCTTCTCTGCATTTGCCGCATATTTGCAGCTTGAGCAGTAGATTACCTCATCCTCACCGCTAGGGGCGATGACCATGAACTCGTGGGAGTCCTTCCCCCCTATGGCGCCGCTATCGGCCTCAACCATTACGGTGGATAGGCCCGAGCGGGCGAAAATATTCTGGTAAGCCCCGATAACGCTTTTATAGGTCTTATCCAGTCCCTCCTCATCGGCATCGAGGCTATATAGGTCCTTCATGGTGAACTCTCGGACCCTCATAAGCCCCCCCCGGGGGCGGGGCTCGTCTCGGAACTTGGTCTGTATCTGATAGAGGAGCAAGGGGAGGTCGCGGTGGCTCTGGACATTCTGGCGGACAAGCTGGGTTATCACCTCCTCGTGTGTAGGGCCAAGGACAAGCCTCCGCTCCCTTCGGTCTTTGAGGGTGAAGAGGGATTTGCCGAAGGAGAGGTCCCTCCCTGTCCCCTGCCATAGCTCCAGAGGCTGTAAGACGGGCATCAGAAGCTCCTGGGCGCCGATTCTGTCCATCTCCTCACGAATTATGTTTTCGACCTTCTTAAGCGCTCTCCACCCCAGAGGCAGATAGCTATATACCCCGGCGGCGACCTGGCTTATCATCCCCGCCCTGAGGAGGAGCTGGTGGCTTATGTTCTCTGCCTCTGATGGGGTCTCACGCAGTGTTTTTCCGAAAAGGTTTGATAGACGCATTTTCTGTCCTTTACCCCAGGGATTCAATGACGATCATCGAGATACCGAGCCCTACGAATATGACCCCTATGATTTTCCCCAGCGTGGCCTCGGATACCCTGTTTGCGATCCTGGCCCCCATCCCCGCCACCACCACCGCGGGTAGGCTGGCGATGAGGGCGGTGTATATGTCCATATTGCCCCTGATCCCATATCCCACAGCTCCTGATGCGGCTGTCAGGGCCATTATAAGGGAAGATGTCCCCGCTGCAAAGTGCAGGGGGTAGTGCAGAACGAATATTAGAATCAGGAGTATCATCACCCCACCCCCTGCCCCGAATATGCCGCACATAAAGCCGACGAATACCCCGAGGGCGAGGGCTATAAGTATACTCCTTTTCGTCTCGGCAGACTGGGCATTCTGTGCAGGGGCCTGCTCAATCCGCCTGGATGCTCCTATACCCCTCCGCCACATAAGCACTCCCATCGGGATGAGGAATATCCCAAACAGGTTGCTCAAGCCTATGGAAGGTATTATGTCTGCGAGGGCGCTTCCCGCCTGTGCGCCGAAGACCGAGCCGATGGCGATCCATATTCCAGGCCTGAGGCGGATGTGTCCGAAGCGGTAGAAGGTGCGTGATGTCACCAGGGCAGCCACCATATTTATGAGCAGGCTGGTCCCGATTGCGGTATGCACCGGGACACCCAGGAGGAGGACAAGGGCGGGGACAACCACCATGACCCCGCTTGCCCCCATGATGCCGGTGATGACCCCGGCAACTGCCCCAGTGATGAGGATGAGGACTATCTGGACTGCGGTGAACAACTATTGCTCTTTTTCGACCGCTGGCGGGTTTTGCGCAGTATCGCTGCCAAAGATTGGCGCGACAGCGGTATCTGGAAACTCCAGTTGCTCTTTATATTCTCTTACCCTCTTCTGAGCTAATTCAACATATTCCTCTTCTGTATCGTAACCTATGTAGTGCCTTCCAGCCTTGATTGCTGCAATGCATGCCGAGCCACTGCCACAGAATGGGTCTAGGACGCCCTCATCTCTGAAGGTGTATAGCTGGATCAGTCTATAGGGGAGTTCGATAGGGA
>DAOWNJ010000067.1 GCA_030642645.1 Dehalococcoidia bacterium
ATCCAGAGGGAGGGAGGATTCGCCTTCAGCCGGCAAACACCCAGATGGAGCCAATCTATGCTGACCATGATAATGTCCAGATTCAGGGAAGGGTCATCGGGGTAATAAGAAGGCTGTGAGGGATATGACTAGAGATAGTGAACTAGAGAAGTGGATTTATACAGTTCATACTTGGGTGAAGCATAGCATCTTAAAAGATTATCTTTGGAAGTGGATCCCTAGTCTTGGAAAATACCAAAAGCTAACTACTGGCGCTCCGAGGAAAGTTTGTTACTTTGATGGCTTTGCCGGGAGGGGAGAATACATAGGAGAGCACGGGGGGGGAATTTCCTGGCTCCCCACTAATAGCTATGGATGTAGCTAACAGATGCATTGAGCGTAAGGTAGTGGAAGAGGTGGTTTGCGTTTTCATAGAAAGAGACCCGGTGAACTTTGCTAACCTTAAAGAAGTAGTGGAGCGAGAGGAGCATAATTATCCCTATGTGGAGGTCTTGCCCCCTATCAATGATGAGTTTGCCACTGTGGTATCAGATATTATAGAAAAGGTTGGGGCGCGACTTGCTCCGTCCTTCTTTTTTATCGACCCCTTTGGCTTTACCGGTGTCCCCTTTAGCCTTGTCAAAGATATTCTCTCAATTCCCAGGGCAGAGGTATTCTTTACTTTTATGTACCGCGACATAAACCGCTTTAAGAACAGCCCTAACTGTGAAGCCCTATTTGATGAACTTTTTGGCACCGGAGAATGGCGAGGCAAGCAGCAGCATGAGTTGCGAGACCTTTATATTCGGCAGCTACGAGAGGAGGCAGGCGCTTGTTTTACTTGGGATTTCCGCATGTGTCAAGATGAAAAAGTGCAAACCCTTTACTATCTGATCCATGCCACAAACCACTTCAAAGGGCTTAAATATATGAAAGAGGTTATGTGTAGGCAGGGCCCTGAAGGGTTGTTTGCCTTCCTCGGGCCTGATGAATTTGTGAGACGCCATCAAATGAAGCTGTTTAGTAATGATATTCCGTCTCTGAGAAATTTCTTTTTGACACGCTTTGCGGGGCAGACTGTGAAATACGAGCAAATCCAAGAAGTGACTTATTTGGAGACACCACTTATTGATAAGCATAGCAATGAGGCTATAAAACAACTGGAGACTGAAGGGAGGGTCACATTAAATGGTAAAGGTCCGAGGGGAGGCATCAAGGAGAATACCAGAGTCACCTTTCCCAGTAATTGATGCTGGAATACCTAATGCGGTGCTTGATCATGCAAATCACCAGCCTAACATTACGACGTACAACTATGAACATCTTGATGGCTCAAGAAAAAACCTTGTCAAGCGTGTTGGGGATGGCTCTATCATAACAAGGTTTGAGAAGACCCCCCTCCCCACCAAGCCCACAGATGTGGTCTGTCCCCATTTCCTTGAGCTTAAATGGGCTACCGGCTGCCCCTATGATTGTGCTTGGTGCTACTTGAAGGGCACCCTAAGGTTCGCACCCATGAAGACCAATCCTAGGGTGAAGGATTATGGTAAAATAGAGCGCCATGTAAGGGCATTTCTTAAGGATGTTGACTGGTGCGAGGAGCTTCTAAATAGTGGCGAGCTCGCTGATTCCCTGATGTGGGAACGCAACGGGAGCCCCTTTTCTAAGTTCATACTTTCGCTCTTTGAAGATCAGGATAGGCATAAGGTGCTTTTTGTAACCAAATCTAAGAATATCGAGCGCTTTCTCGAAGATGATTACCGAACGAATGCCATAATTAGCTTCAGCCTGAACGCCGATTCGGTTGCAAGGAGATTTGAAAAGGGTGCTCCAACAGTGGCGGAACGCATAGAGGCCGCAAGCAAGCTCTATAGGGCAGGATATGAGGTCAGGATTCGCATCGACCCTATGGTTCCAGTGCCGGATTGGGAGGAGGGCTATAAAAGTCTTATTGACCATATTTTCTCCAGCTTTGTCCCATCACGGATCACCCTGGGTTCCCTCAGGGGACTACAGAGCACAATAAACCAAGCTAAAGATAAATCATGGGTAGTATATCTCTCCGAGAGGTCAGGCTGGGGGAAGAAGATCGATTTCGACACAAGATTCCGAATGTATAGCGAAATCATCCATTACATGAAAGAAAGATATAGCTATCGGGATATAGGATTGTGCAAGGAAACTGTGGGGATATGGGACAAGCTTGGGATGGACTACAGAAACATCAAATGCAATTGTGTGCTATAGCCTTTGCAAGGAGAAAGTAGCGTGATATTAACTCAGTTTCAATTGGTCGGCAGTGACCTTTTCTCAAGGGGACTTGTCTCCTCACACGGAGGGAATATAAGTGTGAGGACTGGGGACAGGCTTATCATCACCCGCCATGGCAGCATGCTCGGGCACCTCTCTGGGGAGGACCTTGTGGAGACCGGAATCTATGTGGATGACTATTCCACCCAGCTTGCCTCATCAGAGCTTCCCGTCCACCGCGCCATATATCGGGAGACTTCTGCCCTAGCCATCGTCCACACCCACCCCCCCCATGCAATCGCCCTCTCACTCGCCAGTAGCGAGATTATCCCTCTTGATCTTGAAGGGGCCCTTACCCTAAAAAACATCCCGGTCCTGGGATGGGGTATCAGAATAGGACCGGGAGAGCTTTCTGAAGAAATCGCTCACAGCCTAAAAGAATTTAACACCCTCTTAATACATAGTCACGGCAGCTTTACAATTGGCGAAACCCTTGAGGAAGCCTACCATCGAACATCCAGCTTAGAGGAAAGCTGCCGTATTATATACCTCCTCAGGGGATTGGATAATAGATAAAGCCCTAGTCTGAGGATGGGAGGGCTTTGGGCTGCTGTAGCTCCATCTCCTGACCGCAGCAAGTAGCAGCGCCCTCTCCTGTCTTGGTGCACAATATTTCAGTCCCGCATACATTGCACTTGTATCTCTTGCCGAGCTCATTTGCCATTATCTAGTCCTCCTTAACTCAGCGGGGATAACCCCACTTACTTCTTGATGACCATCGGCTGGCCACAGCAGTGAAGCTCACCCTGTCCTCCCTTGGTGACCACAAACTGCGAGCCGCACTTCTCACAAGTATACCTCTTACCCATCGTATTAGCCATTTCCATTACCTCCCCACGATTTGTTTAATATTATAGCCCAACTTTACCTCCCCCGTCAATTATCCTGTATGTTTTGACCCCGCCCCGAGGAGATGGTAGAATTGGATATGGAGGGTCTGGATGTCTGGCCATTCCAAGTGGGCACAGATCAAGCGTCAGAAGGGAGTGACTGATGCCAGAAGGGGACAGCTCTTTACAAATCTGAGCCGTGAGATCGGGGTGGCAGTGCGTCAAGGAGAGGCCAATCCTGAGACGAACATCCGCCTCCGCTTGGCAGTACAAAAGGCCCGCGATAATAATATGCCTATGGAGAATATCGAGCGGGCGATCAAGCGTGGTCTTGGTGGGGCCGATGAGGCCAGGCTGGAAGAGGTGATCTATGAGGGCTATGGGCCAGGTGGCGCCGCCATCCTTCTTGAAGCGATAACCGATAACCGAAACCGCACCGTGGCTGAGGTTCGAAGGGCCTTCGTCCGTAGTGGTGGCAGCTTGGGGGAGGGGGGCTGTGTCTCGTGGCTTTTCGACCCCAAGGGGGTGATCACTGTAGACCTTGATAGGACTGGTGGTGAGGAGTTGGCCCTCTATGCCATCGATGCCGGCGCTGAGGATATAAACATGGTGAGAAATTCCCTGGAGATCCGCACCGACCCCAAAGACCTTGAGAGGGTGAGGAGGGCATTGGAGGAGATGGGGGTCGATATCGTCTCTGCTGAGGTCTCCATGGTGCCAAGGAGCGTTTTGGGGCTTGATGAGGGAGCAGCTCTTCAGACCCTGAAACTTATGGATAGGCTCGAGGAGCTTGATGAGGTGCAGAGGGTTTTCACCAATGCTGACTTCCCTGATGAGGCCATTGAGCGATACCAGTCTCAGGGTTAGGTGGTGATGGATGCGTGTTTTGGGCATTGACCCTGGCACGATAGCGATGGGCTATGGCATTATCGATGGCGAGGAGCTTAAGGTGGTGGACTACGGGGCCCTGCTCGCCCCCCGGGGTGTTCCAATAGCTCGGAGGCTTCAAACCCTCTACGAGGACCTCCGTGATGTAATTGCTCGCTATCAACCATCAGAGGTTGCCATCGAGGAGCCCAATGTTGCCAGGAATCGCCGTGCCACTATGGCAGTAGGGCAGGCTCAGGCGGTGGCCATCCTGGCGGCAACCGAGAGGGGCATACCGGTATTCAACTATACCCCAACGCGGATAAAGCAGCTGGTTAGTGGATACGGGGCGAGCGGGAAGGAGCAGGTTCAGGAGATGGTCAGGATCCAGCTTGGGCTTGATCAGGCACCCCAGCCAAACGACGCCTCTGATGCCCTGGCGGTGGCGATATGTCATATTGTGGAGAGGCGCATTTCCAGGCTACTAACCCTAAATAAAGGAGAACCCGAAAAGGAATCATGATCGCTGGCCTAGAGGGCAAATTGGAGTCTCGCGGCCCAGACTGGGTCATTATTAAGGTCGGTGGGGTGAGCCTTATGGTCTATGTGCCCCCATCCTCCTTGAACTCGCTGGGTACCATTGGGGAGGCAGTCAAGCTTTATACTCACCTCCACCTCAGGGAAGATAATATAGCCCTTTATGGCTTTGCCTCCGCTGAGGAACTGGGGATGTTTGAGATGCTCATCGGGGTTGGTGGGGTAGGGCCAAGGGTAGCCCTTTCTATCCTCTCCGCTATGGAACCGGCGCAGCTAGCCCTTGCTATTGAAACGGAGAATGTAGAGCTTCTATCATCCCTACCAGGCATCGGGAAGAAGATGGCGAGCCGGCTTGTCCTGGAGCTCAAGGGAAAGCTTGAGACGGGATGGATCCCTGCTTTAGCCCAGTCCAACGCTGATGTGGTGGCGGCACTGACCAGCCTTGGATACTCAGCAGGGGAGGCAGCGGCCGCAACCGCCGTCATCCCCGATTCAGAGATGGGCATCGAGGAGAGGATAAGGATTGCCCTCCAGCACCTCGCCGGTGGTTGATATAGAGGAACTGATAAGGGAATGAATAGGAATCTAGTCGAGCTTTTAGCCTGTACCGAATGTGGTTCAGGTCTCTTACTTGAGGCAGCGGATTCGGATGACATCAGCGAAGGTGTGCTCCACTGCCCTGGTTGCTCCCGGGATTACCCAATCCAAAATGGTATTCCTCAGATGCTGCCAGCACACCTGGCGCAAGCTCTACAGGAAAAGAGCTCTTACCTCGATAATCTGAGGACTTCAATAAATGGTGAGAAGACGACGGTGCAGGGAGAGCGGGATGTCGAGCGCTTTATGTGGGAGCACTACCTCTATGGCTGGGGCAAGGAGGTTATCTACCGGAGCTCGGAGGC